>DASTHJ010000569.1:0-2313 GCA_035718265.1 Steroidobacteraceae bacterium
GCGCGCGTCAGCGCATTGAACAGCGTGGACTTGCCCACGTTCGGAAGTCCGACGATGCCGGCCTTGATTCCCATTCGACTAGTCCTCTCGCGTTGCCGTCTTCACGGCGCGCGCATGCAGTTTGTTCATGGCGATCTGCGCGCCATTGCGCAGCAGCTCTTCGATCGCGTCGGCGCCGGCGACGATGGTCTCGTCGATGACGCGTTGCTCGTCCTTGCCGGCCTGCGTGAGCACGAAGTCCACGACCCCGCTCTTGTGCCCCGGATGGCCGACGCCGATGCGCAGCCGCCAGAATCCATCACCTTGCGCGGCGATCAGGTCGCGCAGGCCGTTGTGACCGCCGGCGCCGCCGCCGTCCTTGAGGCGCACGGTGCCGCTCGGCAAGTCGATCTCGTCGTGCGCCACCAGCATGTCGCGCGGCGCGATCTTGTAGAAATTCAGGATGCTCGATACTGGCGCGCCGCTGCGGTTCATGAAACTCATGGGCTTGGCCAGCCAGACGTCCTCACCGGCGATGCGCACGCGCGCGAGCTCTGCCTGGTGCTTGCCTTCGTGACGGAACGTGCCGCCATGCCGGCGCGCCAGCTCGTCCACGAGCCAGAAACCGGCGTTGTGGCGCGTGCGCGCATATTCGGCGCCCGGGTTGCCGAGGCCGACGATGAGTTTCAGAGCGGTGCCGGGCATTGGCTGGGTGAAAACGCCGCCCAAGCGACGGCGTGTGCTCGTGAGGGCGAAACGGGGAATGTCCCCATTTCCGCCGACGTGACGACGGGGCGGATTCGCATCCGCCCCGTCGTGCGCGGCTTACTTCTTGCCACCTTCCTTCTTGGCCGCAGCGTCGCCCGCCTTGGCCTCGCCCGCCGCCGGAGCGGCAGCAGCCACACCCGCAGCCGGGGCCGCAGCGGCGCCTTCGGCCGGCGTCGCGACCGCGGCTTCGGCGGTCGGTTCCGGCTCCTCGGCACGCGGCGGATGGATCGAGACGACCACGGCATCGCCCTTGGCGATGGCCGGAATCGTGACGCCCGGGGGCAGCGGCAGGTCGGAGAGGTGCTTGGACTCGTTGATGTTCATCGAGGAGAGATCGAGCTCGATGAACTCGGGCAGGTCCTTCGGCAGGCACTTCACTTCGATGTCGGCGATGCGGTGCGACACCACGCCACCCTGCGACTTGACGCCCGGGGCGATGGTCTCACCCTTGAAGTGCACGGGCACGTGCAGGCGGATCGGCTCGTCCTCGAGCACGCGCTGCAGGTCGACGTGCACGATGGCGTTGCGCGCCGGGTGCATCTGCAGGTCCTTGACGATGGCGGCCTGCGTCTGGTCGCCGACCTTGAGGTTGATGATGGACGAGTAGAACTTCTCGTTGTCCACCAGCGTCATCAGGTTCTGATGATCGAGCGTGAGATTGCGCGGCTCCTTCTTGCCGCCGTACAGGATGGCGGGGACTTTTCCCTTGTGACGCAGGCGGCGGCTCGCACCTTTGCCTTGCGTCTCGCGGAAGTCCGCGCCGATTTCGAAAGAAATACGCATGACTGACTCCAGTTACTGACTACATTCGGCGGACGCCGCGACCAGCGCCGCCACCAAAATGGGGACATTCTCCGTTTCCTAGCAAACGGGGACAGACCTCATTTCATTCAAATCGATGCTTTGCCACTGCCAGGACTGTCCCCGTTTGCTAGGAAACGGAGAATGTCCCCATTAATCCAGGTACAGGCTGCTCACGGAGTCCTCGTCGCGGATGCGACGGATGGTCTCGGCCAGCAACCCCGCAACCGACAGCTGCCGGATGCGCCCACATTGTTTCGCCGCGGGCGAGAGCGGGATGGTGTCGGTCACCACCAGCTCGTCCAGCGCCGACTTCGAGATCTTGTCGATCGCGTTGCCGGAGAGGATCGCGTGCGTGATGTACGCCACCACCTTCACGGCACCCTCGTCCTTCAACGCCTGCGCGCCCGCGCACAGCGTGCCCGCGGTATCCACCATGTCGTCGATGAGCACGCAGGTCTTGCCGCGCACTTCACCGATGATGTTCATCACCTTCGACTCGTTCGGCCGCGGCCGGCGCTTGTCGATGATCGCCAGGTCCGCATCGTCGAGCCGCTTGGCCAGTGCCCGCGCTCTCACCACGCCGCCCACGTCCGGCGACACCACGATCATGTTCTCGTAGCGCTGCCGGTACGCATCGCCGAGCAGCACCGGCGAGGCGTACACGTTGTCCACCGGGATGTCGAAGAATCCCTGGATCTGGTCGGCGTGCAGGTCGATGGTCAGCAACCGGTCGACGCCCGCGCTCTGCAACATGTTCGCCAC
>DASTHJ010000570.1:0-4297 GCA_035718265.1 Steroidobacteraceae bacterium
GTGCGGTTCACGTGCACGGCGGACAGCGCCAGCGTATCGCCGAGCTCGGCCTGCGTGAGCGGCAGCTCGAAGGCATGTTCGCGCGCCAGGCCGACCGCATCGAGACGCACGCAGGCTTCGCAGAGCAGATGCCCCAGGCGCTCGAGAGCCGTACGGTGGCCGACGTTCACCAGCCATTCGCGCGCGATGGTCTGTTGCATCATCGCGAAGCGCCCCATGGCCAATGCCAGGTTCGGCAGGCGTTCCAGCCTCTGCACCTGGCCCGGCGTCAGGGCCGCCACCTCGCTCGGCCAGATCACGCTGATCGCGTACGCCTGCTGGTTCTGCAGCAGCTGGCGCGGATCGCACATGTCACCCGCGAATAGATAGGCGAGGATCTGCCGACGGCCGTCCGGCATCAGCGTCTGCTGGCAAACGAGGCCATCGAGGATCACGAACACGCGGTCCGCGGGGTCGCCGGCCTTCACCAGGTCGTCGCCCTCGGCGCAGCGGCGCGTCGAGGCACAGGCATCCTCGAGCGCGCGCTGTTCCTCGGGCGTGAACGTCGCAAAACGCGACAGGCGCCGGATCCAGCGGTAGGCCGGGGTGCTCGTGCCTGAGTGAGTCCGCCGGTACGGCGCGGGCGCCTCGAAGAGTCCTTCGCCCGGAGCCGGGTCGGGAAGCGGGGCGCCGGTCCCGGCCAGTCGATGCGCGTGCATGCGTGCAGTTCATACCCGCCGCCCATCCCGGACAACTCCAGCGCGATGCCTCCGGCTGTCGGTGCATCCCGCGGAATGCGCGCGCCATCCTCCTGCCGGCGCCCGCATGCGCTCATGTTCTGCTGCGCAGACGGCGACTTCGCTCGCAGTCGGCGGTGGGCACGGCGGGTTACGCTCGCGCCTCATGACGAGAGCCAGTCCATCGATCCCGCTGCGAATCATGGTCGGCATGCTGGCGCTGCTGCTGGCGGCCTGTGCCCTGTGCGCCGAAACGGACGGGCCCTACGTGGTGCGCAATGCAGAAGGCAGGCTCGAGGCCTGGTCGGTCGATGTGACGACCGACGGCGCGCGCCGGCGGGTCGTTCCCGTGGCGCCGGGTTCGCGGCTCATCGTTGCGGCGGTGGGCAGCCTGCCCGCCTTCGAGGTGACATTGCGGCCCGCGGCGCAGCCCGCGGCCGGGGAAGTCGCCGACGACGGCAAGGCGCCGGTGTTCGTGGTCGCCGATACGCACGGCGAATTCGAGATCCTCGCCGCGATGTTGCAGGAGCACGGCGTCATCGACGAGCGGCTGCACTGGAAATTCGGTCGCGGACGGCTGCTGTTCCTGGGCGACGCCTTCGACCGGGGCGCGCACCAGCTCGAGATCCTGTGGCTGGTCTACGAACTCGAGGCGCAGGCACGGCAGGCGGGCGGTGCCGTGCACTTCGTGCTGGGCAATCACGAAGTCATGGCGCTGCAGGGTGATGCGCGCTACCTGAATCCGCGCTACCGCGCGACCGTACAGATCTTCGACGTCGACAGCTACGCGCGGCTGTTCGCGCCCGACAGCGTGCTCGGCCAATGGCTGCGCAGCCGCCCCGCGCTGCTCAAGCTCGGCGATCTGCTCTGCGTGCACGGCGGACTCTCGCCCGGGATGATCGAACGCAAGCTCACGATCCGCGAGGTCAACGCCTCCGTCCGCGGCGTGTTGTCGGGCGCTGAGCCTGCCGATGCGCAAGCGCGTGAACTCGCCGATTTCCTGTTCGGCCGCGAGGGTCCGCTCTGGTATCGGGGCTACTTTGCCGGGCAGTCCGGCGGAGCGGTCGCCACGCGCGCGGACGTCGAGCGCATCCTGCAGCACTTCGGCGCGCGGCGCATCCTCGTGGGCCACACGCGCGTGCCCACCATCACGCCGCTCTACGAGGGAAGAGTCGTCGCCGTGCAGGTCTATCCACGCCACGGGTCCTTCGGCTACGACGTCTTCGAGGCGCTGCTGATCCGCGACGGCGCGCTGCTGCGCGCGCAGACCGACGGACGCACCGAACCGCTGCTGCCCTGACTACGCCTTGACGTGGTTGAACGTGTACGTGCCGAGCTCGCGGTCCGCGCCCTCGTGCACCGCGATCAGCCGCGCGCGCCGCGGTCCGCTCTCGAAAGTGCGCAGCAGGGAAGTGTTCGGCGCCAGCACGATTTCTCCGGCCGACGGGTCGAACGCCACGTCCGGCATGCGCTGCGCGTGGCCGGTCACCAGGTCTTCGAACACCACGTCGAGACGCCGCACGTCGCGCAGCGGCGCGTGCAGGTGCGAGACGACCAGGTCGTCCTCCGGCGTCACCGTGCAGGCCACGCTGCCGCCCGGCTGCATGCGGTACTCGCGCACGCGCAATCCGCTGGCGCGCAGCCGTTCCACGAACGAGGCGCTGAGCACGGCGTGCACCAGCCCCGCGCGCGTGGCGCGCCGGATGCCGTCGGCCAGTTGCACCAGGCCTTGCAGCCGTGCGCTGCAGTGCGTGCAGCCCATGAGATGCTCTTCCACGCGCGCCTCGTCCGCGGCGTCCTCGCCCAGCCAGTAGGCGAGCAGCGCGCCGGTGGGGATGGCGGCGATGCACGTGGGCCGGCTCATGTTCCCTCCCGCGCATCGACGCACAGTCGCAGCTTTTCGATGCCGCGGTGGCGGATTACGCGCACGTTGCCGGCCGAGATGCCGAGCGCGGCGCCGACCTCGCCGGCGTCGCGCTCCTCGTAGAAGGTCATGATGAGCACGCTGCGCTCGCGCTCGGCGAGCCGCTCGAGGCAGGGCTGCAGTCGTCCAGCGTCGAGCCCGACGTCGTCCGCGGACATCTCCTCCGTCAGACTTGCGGCATAGGTTTCGAGAATCCGCTCGCGGCGATTGCCGCCCCGGCGTCCGTCGATGACCATCTGCCGGCAACTGCCGAGGACGAAGGACGCCAGGCGCGCAGGATCGCGCACATCGCCCGCGCGCAGCTTCTGCAGCGTCAGCATGAGCACGTCCTGGACCAGGTCGGCCGCGCCCGCGGCACTGCGCAGGTGCCGCAGCCCGTAGAGCCGGATGCGCGGCGCGAAACGCCTGCACAACTCGGCTTCCGCCGCCGCGTCGTGGCGCGGCGCGGCCGCGGCGATGCGCCTGGCAAGCTCACCGTCGCTGTCGTCTGTGGCCGCCGCCGTCTCGTGCACGCGCGCAGCATAAGAGTCCGGCACGCGCAGGGAAAGCAATGTCATGCCGGGGATGTGTAACGACCCGCGCGCCCGTTACACCTCCCCGCAAACAACCCGAATGGAGCGATCATGATCACGAATCCGGCGTCCGGCACCAACGTCCACGAGGTGGCGGACGGCATCTACCGCATCAATACCCCGGTCTCCCTGCCGGGCGGTCCCGGCCAGTTCAATTTCAACCAGTACCTGGTGCTGGACGACGAGCCGCTGCTGTTCCACAGCGGCCCGCGACGCATGTTCCCGCTGGTGCGCGAGGCCATCGCCGCGCTGCTGCCGCTCGAGCAGCTGCGCTACGTGGGCTTGTCGCACTTCGAGGCCGACGAATGCGGCGCGCTCAACGAATTCCTGGCGGTCGCGCCGCGCGCGCAGCCGCTGTGCGGCCGGATCGCGGCGATGGTCTCGGTCAACGACTACGCGGATCGCGCCGCGCGCGTGCTGGCCGACGGCGAAGACCTGGTGCTGGGGCGGCACACACTGCGCTGGTTCGATACGCCGCAGATGCCGCACGGCTGGGACTGCGGACTGATGATGGACATGACCACCCGTACGTTCTTCTGCGGTGACCTGTTCACGCAGGGCGGGGCCGGCGAAGTGGCGCTCACCGAAACCGACATCCTCGAGCCGAGCGAGGCGTTCCGCGCGCCCATGGACTACTACGCGCACGCGCCGCAGAGCGGCGCGATCCTCGAGCGCCTGGCGCGCGAGCGCCCCGCGACGCTCGCCGTCATGCATGGCAGCGCGTGGCGCGGCGACGGCGCGCAGTTGCTGCGGGCGCTGGCGGCGCGCTTGCAATAAGATCCGCATTCCATGAATCGAACCCGCTTCCCGGCGGCCCGCCTGCAGGCCGTCTCGCTGATTCTCCTCTCGTTGGCCGCGCTGGCGTTCTTCGCGCCGGGACTGATGACGCGCTCCGGCGCGGTCACGGCCGCGCCGCGCCCGGTGGCGCCGCGCGGCGCGCTCGGCGAGGAGGAGCAGAAGAACATCGACGTGTTCGAGACCTGGAAGTCCTCGGTGGTGTTCATCTCGACCAGCGAGCGCGTCATGGATTTCTGGACGCGCAACGTGACCAGCGTGCCGCGCGGCACGGGCTCGGGATTCCTCTG
>DASTHJ010000571.1:0-3353 GCA_035718265.1 Steroidobacteraceae bacterium
AGTCCTGCATGCCGGCCGGCGCACCGGCCGCGGCACCGGCCGCGGCATCGGCCAGTGGCTCGGGCGCGCGCGGCGCCCCGCCCTGCGCGACCACCGGTCCCGGCGGCAGCTGCGCTGACGGCGCCGGCGCGTTGCCACGGAAATTCGGCCGCGCGCCGCCGCCGAGGAATGCGAGGATCTCGGAGATCTGCTCGTCGGCCAGGTGCCCGATGGGCGGCATGCGGCCGTTGCCGTACAACACCGTGCGCTTGAGCTGCGGGAAGCCGATCTGCCGGCCGGCCGAGAGCAGCGACGGCGCCGCCGGCGTGCCGGCGCGGTCCTCGCCGTGGCACATCGCGCAGGATTCCTTGTACAACGCCGCACCGCGCGCCACCTTCTCCGGGCTCGGCGGTCCGAAACGCGCCCGCGCGGCCTGCATGCGCTGCTCGTCCAGAACGTCGAGCTTGTAGAACGACGGGAAATCCTGGTTCAGTAGATAGAGCATGCCGGCGCCGGGATCGGCGGCCGTGTTGCCCCAGTTGGTGCCGCCCACCGCGCCCGGCACGACGGCGGACTCGACCAGCGCCGGCGGCGTGAACATGCCGGTGCGCGCCCTGGAGATGCGCTCGCGCCAGGCCGCGCGCTCGGCATCATTGATGAGGTACGGCGTGAGATCGTCGGCCCTGACCACCTGCCGCCCGGACGGTGGCAGCGTCGAGAAGGGCTGCGTCGGCCACGCCTGCTCGCCCGGCACGTCGCTCTTCGGCACCGGCCGTTCCTCGATGGGCCACACGGGCTTGCCGGTCACGCGGTCGAACACGAACACGAAGCCCTGCTTGGTGGCCTGCGCGACGGCGTCGATCTTCCTGCCCTTCTTGCGCACGGTGATCAGCTGCGGCGCCGCCGTGGGATCGTAGTCCCACAGGTCGTGGTGCACCATCTGGAAATGCCACAGCCGCCTGCCGGTGCGCGCGTCCAGCGCCAGCAGGCAGTCGCTGAACAGGTTCATGCCGATGCGGTCGGCGCCATAGTAGTCGTAGGTCGGCGAGGCCACGGGTAGATAGGCAATGCCGCGCTGCTCGTCGAGCGTGATCTCGCCCCAGACGTTGACGCCGCCCACGTACTTCCAGGCGTCCCTGGGCCAGGTGTCGTAGCCGAACTCGCCGGGCTGCGGAATCGTGTGGAAGGTCCACACCAGCTCGCCCGTGATGACGTCGTAGGCGCGGATGTGACCCGGGGCGGAAAAGTAACCTTCACCCGGCGAGCTGCCGAGGATCAGCAGGTTCTCGAACACGCGGCCGGGCGTGGCCGACGCCACGCGCCGCACCGTGGCCGGGTCGCGGCCCAGTCCTTCGCGCAGGTCCACGATGCCGTTCTTGCCGAACGACAGGATGGACTTGCCGGTGCGCGCATCGATGGCCTGCAGCGTGTCCTCGAGCGTGAACAGCAGCCGGCGCTGCCTGCCGTCCTTGCTTTGCCAGTAGTTGATGCCGCGATTGGTGATGCCGCGCAGGTTGGCGTGGATCCACAGCTCCTTGCGCGTGACCACGTCGATCGCCACCAGCGAGCTGTTCTTGGCCAGCACGTACATCACGTTGTCGACGATCACCGGGTTGAACTGGTAGGCGCGCTCGTCGCCGGTCGGATAGGTCCAGGCGACCGCGAGTTTCGCGACGCTCCGCCTGGTGATGTCCGGCGCCACCACGTACTTCGACTGGTCCGGCGTGCCGCCATAGCCCGGCCACGAGCCCGCCTGTGATACCGATACCATCGCGGCGGCCAGCGCCGCGGCCCTTGAAATTCTCTCGAACATGGGTAGTTAGCTACTTGACCTTGCGGGGCGTGACGTCGCTGACGTCGGGAGTCGGTGAATCGATGCCGCCCTTGGGCACCTCGAGGCCCGCCGCCCAGGCGATGCCGTTCAACAGGAACTTGCGGTAATTGTCCTGCGCGAGATTGTCGCGGAAGTCGAGGCCGCCGAACACGAAGCCGCGACCACCGTCGTCACGCTGAAAGGCCCATGCGGCGATCTGGGGACCGATGCGCGCCTTGTCTTCTTTCGGCGTGGCGAGCAGCAGGTTGGTCCGCCGCGCATCGTTCGGCAGGAAGAACCGGCAGAAGACCTCGTCGCGGTAAGTCCATGGTTTCACGCCGCGCAATACCGGGTGTCGCCGGTTCTCGAGCGTCATGGTCCACTCGTCGACCGGATTCTTCGAAGCGATCTGCACCCAAAGGCCCCCGGTCCACGCCAGGTAGTACTCGCGCGCGCGCCAGTTCTCGGCCCAGTTCGCATAGTGGAAGATCACCATGCCGATGCGGTTCTGCCGGATCAGCTCGTCCAGCGCTTTCAGATAGGCCGTGGTCGCCTCGTCATAGCCGCGGCCGTTGGTCGACGGATTCGGCGGAAACAGCGGATGTGTCTCGTCGGCCGCGCGGTCCGAGCTGGACTCGATGACGATGGCGGCGGCGTCCTTCACCGCCTCGAGGTCATGCGGCAGCGAGCCGACGATGAGCTGCGTGGTCACGCCTCGCAGGTTGGTGGCCCGCTCCATCGATTCCGCCAGGGGCTTCAGGTCGCGCGGATACTCGTGGCGACCGGGGAATCCATGATCGCGCGGCCCGGCAAGGAACAGGATCTTCTTCGCGGGCGCGGCGTCCGCGGATTGCGCAAGGGCGGGCTGCGCAATGGACAGCGCGCCGAGCAGGACTGCGAGCGCACGGCAAGTTCGGATGTCGACTTTCATCTCGGGGTGGTTCCGGAAGCGCGTCATTAACCCATCCGGCGCCATCGTGCGCAAGTCGGTCACGCCCGCTGCGCGGCGCACGTCCGGGCAGGCTCGTTGCCACAATTGATCAGCCTTCGCGCGCTGCGCGTCGCTACGATCTGTCGGGTGCCCTTCACGATTTCGCACGCCGCCGCGGTCCTGCCGTTCCGCAGGACCGGGCTGCCGCTCGCGGCGCTGATGATCGGCAGCATGTCGCCGGATTTCGCGTACTTCGTGCTGCCCCGGATCGACAGCTTCTGGACGCACAGCGCCAGCGGGTTGTGGCAGTTCTGCTGGCCCGTGAGTCTCGCCGTCTGGTGGATTTACGTGCGCTGGCTCGAGGCGCCCACGTTCGCGCTGCTGCCACCGCGCTGGCGCGCGGCATTCACGCCGTCCGATCCGAATGTCGGGCCCGGGACACTCGCCTTCGCCTCGATGGCCGTCATCCTCGGCGCGGCCACGCACATTGCCTGGGACTCGTTCACGCACGCGGGCAGGACCGTGGTCAATGCAGTGCCCCTGCTGGAGGCGAAGCTGACCATGGTCGGGGGCAGCGCGATGCCCGCCTATTCGATCCTGCAGCATCTGAGTACCGCGATCGGGCTGCTC
>DASTHJ010000572.1:0-2127 GCA_035718265.1 Steroidobacteraceae bacterium
GGCCTGCCGGCGGTGGACGTGACCCTCAACAGCGCCGCCGGCCAGCGCATGTTCGACTACACCAGCAACAACGTCGGCAAGCTGATGTCGGTGGTGTACATCGAACGCATCCCGACCGTGACCGTGGTCGACGGCAAGGAAGTGCGCAGCGTCAAGGTCCGCGAGGAAGCGCTGGCGCCGACCCGCATCGCCGGCGTGTTCGGCAAGAAGTTCCAGACCACCGGCCTGGAGAAGGCCGAGGCCGACAGCCTCGCCAAGCTGCTGCGCGCAGGCTCGCTGGCCGCGCCGATGGATTTCGTCGAGGAACGCATCATCGGCCCCAGCCTCGGCGCCGAGAACGTCCAGCGCGGCGTCACCGCGGTGGTATACGCGTTCGTGTTCACGCTGGTGTTCTTCACCATCTACTACCGCATGTTCGGCGCGATCACCTCGATCGCGCTGCTGCTGAACCTGCTGATCGTGGTCGCGGTGATGTCGCTGTTCGGGGCGACGATGACGTTGCCGGGCTTCGCCGGCCTGGCGTTGTCGGTCGGCCTGTCGGTGGACGCGAACGTGCTGATCAACGAACGCATCCGCGAGGAATTGCGGCACGGAATGCCGCCGAAGACCGCGATCCAGCACGGCTACGACCGCGCGCACAACACGATCTTCGACGCGAACACGACCGGCCTGATCGTCGGCATCGCGTTGTACGTGTTCGGCACCGGCCCGCTGAAGGGCTTCGCCCTGACCATGGTGATCGGCATCTTCGCCTCGTATTTCACCGCGATCACGGTGTCGCGCGCGATCGCCACGCTGCTGTACGGCCGCCGCAAGCACCTCAAGACCGTCGCCATCTGACCGGCAGAACGCATCGATGAAACTGTTCCCGCTCCACCTCATCCCGAACGACACCAACATCGACTTCATGCGCTGGCGCAGGGTCACGCTGGCGCTGGCGCTGCTGGCGTTCGTCGCCTCGATCGCGGTCATCGGCCTCAGGGGCTTCAACTACGCGCTGGAATTCACCGGCGGCACCGTGGTCGAGGCGCGGTTCGACAAGACCCTGGACGTCGACGCGGTCCGCGGTCGCCTCGAGGCGATCGGCTACGGCCATGCCGAGGTGCAGACCTTCGGCGGCGGCAACGACGTGATGATCCGCCTGCAGCCGCAGGGCGAGCACAACAACGCCGACGGCGACAAGACCGTCGCGAACATCGTGGTCAAGGGCATCAGCTCGCCGGAGAACCCGGCGCACCTGCTGCGCACCGAGTTCGTCGGACCGCAGGTCGGCAAGGACCTGGCGTGGAACGGCCTGTACGCGACCATCTTCATGCTGGTCGGCTTCCTCGCCTACATCGCCTTCCGGTTCGAGATGAAGTTCGCGGTCGTGGCCTCGATCACCGCGTTCCTCGACCTGATCGTGACCGTGGCCTACGTGTCGGCGACCGGGCGCGAATTCGACCTGACCGTGCTCGCCGGCCTGCTGTCGGTGATGGGCTTCGCGATCAACGACATCATCGTGGTGTTCGACCGCGTCCGCGAGAACTTCCGCAGCATGCGCGCGCAGCCGCTGGAAGTGCTCAACAAGTCGATCAACCAGACCCTGTCGCGCACCATCATCACCGCGGTGATGTTCTTCCTCTCGGCATGGGCGCTGTACCTGTACGGCGGCGAATCCATGCAGGGCCTCGCCGAAACCCACATGATCGGCGCGGTCGTGGTGGTGGTGTCCTCGATCGTGGTCGCGGTGCCGATGCTGGCGGTGCGCCCCTTCGCGGTGACCAAGCAGGACCTGATGCCGAAGGCGAAGGATGTGGAGGCGCTGGCGCGCAGGCCCTGACCGGAACCGATTCGCCGGAAACGAAAAACCCGCGCAATGCGCGGGTTTTTCTTTATCCCTTCTCCCCGCGTGCGGGGAGAAGGTGCCCGCAGGGCGGATGGGGGGCAGGACGGAGCGTGCGATTGAAAGCGCCCCTCACCCGCGCAACTCGCGCCATCCATGGCGCTCGCCCTTCGGGCCAGCTTCGCTGTTCGCGGGCGCTCCTGCGCCCGCAGTCGGCCACCCTCTCCCATCAAGGGAGAGGGGAAAAGCTTCGGTCAATCGACCAGATTGCGGCCGTGGTAGAGCTCTTCGATCTCGCGCTT
>DASTHJ010000573.1:0-4044 GCA_035718265.1 Steroidobacteraceae bacterium
CCGGAGATGAGAGGCGCTTCACGTATTACAGCCTCTCGCTGGGCTACAACTTCCTGCCTGGCGAGGTTTTTCTCGGTCGCAATCTCGCCATGAACAGTGGTTTCTATGTGATGGGCGGGATAGGCAGCGTGAAGTTCGCCGGCGACAACCGGCTGACACTCAACTTCGGCGCGGGTTTCCGCGTGCTGCCCACCGACTGGCTGGCGATACATCTCGGCGTGCAGGACCGCGTGTTCGACTCCGACTTGCTGGGCGAGACCAAGGTCACCAACAACATGGAAATGCTGCTGAGCGCGACCGTCTTCTTCTGACGGAGTGAGTCATGTCGGCACGAACGGTGAAAGGAATCCTGAAGGGCTTTGCGATGGCGGCGATGTGCGCCTCCGCCGCGCTGGCCGCCTCCTCTTCCGGCCCTGCGCCGGGCTTCTCGCTGTCGGGCCGCGGCGGCAAGACCATCGACCTCGCGCAGTTCAAGGGCCAGGTCGTGATGATCAACTTCTGGGCGACGTGGTGCGGTCCCTGCCGGCAGGAGATGCCGCTGCTCGAGGAGATCTACAAGAAGTACAAGCCCATGGGTTTCACCATGCTGGGCGTGAACGTCGAGCCGGATACCAAGGACGCCGAGGCGTGGCTGGGCAAGCTGTCCAAGCCGGTGACGTTCCCGATCGCATTCGACGTGGACAGCAAGGTCAGCAAGCTCTACAAGGTCGAAACCATGCCGAGCACCGTGATCGTCGACCGCAAGGGCAACGTGCGCGTGCTGCACCGTGGCTACAAGACCGGCGACGAGAACGTATATCTCACGCAGATCCGGACATTGTTGAAGGAATGAAGGAGACCTCATGCGCATCCGCGGTTTGTTCGTCCTAACAGCCCTGGCCCTCGCGGCGTCGGGCTGCAGCTCCATCGAACCGTGGGTGAAGCCATACGATCGCGAGAACCTCGCCGATCCGATCATGGCGTTCACGCGCGCACCGATCTCGCAGGACTTCCTCGACCACGTGTTCGAATCGCGCGAAGGCTCGCGCGGCGCCACCGGCGGCGGTGGCGGCGGTTGCGGCTGCAATTGAGGCGGCGACCGCGCATGCACGACAAGGTACGCACAGGTCTCGTTCGATACGTCATAACCTGCCTCGGCCTCGCCGGGGCAGGTCTCGTTCCGCTCGCCGCGCACGCCGGCGTGCTGCCCGAGGATCGCGCCGACCTGCTCTATTTCCGCTACGACGGCGGCGGCGTGACCATCAACGGCCCGTCGATGCTGGTGCGCAAGAGCATCGGCGAGCACGTCTCCGTGGCGGCCAACTACTACGTCGACATGGTGTCGTCCGCGTCCATCGACGTGCAGACCTCGGCCAGCCCCTACGACGACGAGCGCACGCAGGCGAGCCTGTCGATGGACTTCCTGCACGGCAAGTCCACCTACACCATCGGCTACGTCAACAGCGACGAGAGCGACTACAAGGCCAAGACGCTGTTCGCCTCCGTGGCGCACGACATGTTCGGCGACCTCACGACGATCTCCTTCTCGTTCAAGAACGGCCAGAACGAGGTGTTCAAGAACGTGAAGATCGACGACGTGAAGCAGAACGACCCGGCCTTCAACGACGGCCTCGGCAAGGCCGACATGGAGTCGAAGAGCTACAGCGTCGGTGTCTCGCAGATCATCACCAGGAACCTGATCCTCTCCGGCCAGTACGAGGTGGTCACCGACGAAGGCTGGCTCAACAGCCCGTACCGCTCGGTGCGCTTCTTCATCGGCACCGACCAGCAGGGCCAGCAGCCGGAGGTGTATCCGCACACCCGCTCGAGCAATGCCGCCTCGATCCGCGCCAAGTACTTCCTGCCGTACCGCGCCGCGCTCGACGGCATGTACCGCTTCTACACGGACACCTGGGGCGTCGTCGGCCACACCGGCGAGCTCGGCTACGTGCATCCGCTCGACAAGCCCAAGTTCGGCGGCGACTGGATCATCGAAGGGCGCGTGCGTTACTACACGCAGACCGCCGCGGATTTCTACGCCGACATCTTCCCGCGCGCCGACTTCAGCAACTTCATGGCGCGCGACAAGGAGCTCGCGACCTACAACGCCATCACGGCGGGCATCGGCGCGACCTACGAATTCAAGATCCAGCGCTTCCCGTGGCTGACCAAGGGCCAGCTCAATTTCCGCTACGACCACATGATGGTCAGCTACGACGACTTCCGCGACGCGACTTTCAGCGTCGGCAGGTTCGGCGTGCTGCCCGACGAGCCGCTCGCGCCGGGCACCGAGCCGTTGTACGAACTGAAGGCCAACATCTTCCAGTTCTACATCAGCGCGTTCTTCTGAGCACGGCTCAGTTCTCGAGCGATTTTCCGAACTGCACGCCGCCGTCGTGGATCCCGATCCCGGGATGCCGCCGGCGCAGCTCGATCATTTCCGCGCCGGCGAGCAGTACCGGCCCGTAGCCGTGCGCAGCCAGCAGGTGCACCGGGCGGTACATGTAGAACATCGGATCCCACCCCATGCCCGTGCCCACGCAGGTGCCTTCCACCTGGCCCCGGGCATTCACCCGTTTCGCGACCGCGTTCCAGCCCAGTGACACCGCCGGTCCGAAGGCCAGCGGATCCAGCCAGCCGCGGTTGATGCCGCGCGCCATGCCGAACACGAACATGGCGCTGGCCGAGGTCTCCTGGTACGACTCGGGACGGTCGAGCAGCTGGTGCCACAGACCCTCGTGGCCCTGCGTGGCGATCAGGCCCGCGGCGTGCGCGCGGAACAACTCGAGCACCGGCGCGCGTCGTGGGTGGTCCTCGGGCAGAACCTCGAGCAACTCCGCCATCGCCATCAACGCCCAGCCGTTGGCCCGCGCCCAGTGGAACGCCGGATGCACCTGCATGCCCTGCACCCAGCCGTGCATGAACAGGCCGCGCTCGCGCACGAACATGCGCGCGGCGAACTGCAGCACCTGCCGGGCGGCATCGTCGTAGTAGCGGCGCTCGCCGCTGAGCTTTCCCGCCTGCGCCAGGCAGGGCACGCTCATGTACAGGTCGTCGAGCCACAGCGACTGCGGCAGCGGACGATTGCGCGCCAGCGTGCCGTCGGCGAGCCTGAACTGCCCCGTGGACACGTATCGCACGTAGTTGTCGATCCAGGGCCGCAGCGCGCCGGCGCCGGCGCGCTCGCCGAGGCCGGCGCGCTCGGCCTTGATCAGCGCCGCGCACATGGCGCCGGCATCGTCGAGCGCGCGCGGCAGGACGATGGCGCGCAGCGGGATGCCATGCGCGGGCCGTGGGTAGTTAGCCGCGGTGACGCCGGCCGGCAGGTGCGCGCGCGCATGCGCGGCCAGCCTGGCGATGGCCGTGAGGCGCCGCCGCGCGTACTCGCGATAGCGCGCGTCCTGCGTGACCTCGGCCACGCGCAGCATGCCCGCGTAGGTGACGCCCCACTCGTAGGTCAGGATCTGCAGGTCGGTGCGGGCCAGCGCGACCTCCGCGGGCAGCGCGTCCAGGTCCGCCACCGGCTCGCCGGTGGCGCCGTTCACGACGCGGAGCGGCGCGGCCTCGTCCACGTACCCAAGCACGCGCGCCAGCACCGCGCGGATCTCGTCGACGGTCGCGGGCTCGTAGCGGGTCGGGTAGTCGACTTTCAGCCGTCCCGAATAGACGCCGGGATCCGCCTGCGGCGTGACTTGGACCTGCGTGGGAGTGGACTGGGCGTGGGCGAGGGAGGTGGCGAACGAAATGATGAACGGGCCGGTGACGCGGACGAGACGAAGGCGCATGAATCCCCCAGGTGAATCCGGTTCTCCTCATTCAGCCGGCGGCGCCAGACCCTTCGAATAGAACACCTGGCCGTCGGGCGACACGGCGACGGCATCCACGTCGGGCAGCGTGTTGATGAACTTGATGCCTTCCTCGGGTCCCATGATGAACACGCTCTTGGTCAGCGCGTCGGTGCGGGTCGCGGTGCCGCTGATGATGGTCACGCTGCGGCACTTGCGTGCCGAATCACCGGTCTTCGGATCGATGATGTGGTGGAAACGCTTGCCGTTCTCGTCGAAG
>DASTHJ010000574.1:0-6609 GCA_035718265.1 Steroidobacteraceae bacterium
ATGCGCACCCCCGCGGGCAACCCCGCCGCGGGCCTTCGGTTTCTTCGGGCGGGACGTGGCGCAGCCTGGTAGCGCACTTGCATGGGGTGCAAGGGGTCCCGAGTTCAAATCTCGGCGTCCCGACCAATACCTCCTCCACAATGGGCGTTCGCCTGCTGTGCTTCTCTCCGGAATCAGCTAGAACCTGCAATAAAGCGGAAGCTCGTCGGGTCTCGTCCCATTGGGCAACGATCCGCCCGCATCGACAGGAGAGGAGATCAGCATGGCTTCGTTCTATCGATCGATCTCGATGTTTGCGGCGACGATCTGTGTCGCCACGCTCGCCTCGGCAGCCACCCCCAAGATCCCCAAACCCATCTCCGCCGCCGTCGCCGATCCCGCGCGCCCGCAGGCCGACCGCGAGCGCGACGCCGGCCGCAAGCCCGCCGAATGCATCGCCTTCGCCGGCCTCGAGCCCGGCGATCGCATCGCCGACCTGCTCCCCGGCGGCGGCTACTTCACGCGCATCTTCAGCGGCGTCGTCGGTCCGAAGGGTCAGGTCATCGCCGTCGCGCCGCCCAAGCGCCCCGACGCGCCAGCCGACCGCCCGGAACCCGCCGCGGCGGTGCGCGCCATCGCCGCCGACGCGCACTATTCGAACGTGAAGGTCGACGTCGAAAAGCTCACGGAACTCAAGCTGCCTGACAACCTCGACATGGTCTGGACCTCGCAGAACTACCACGACCTGCACAACAACAAGGACCTCGACATCACGGCGTTCAACAAGGCGGTGCTCGCCAGCCTCAAGCCGGGCGGCATCTACATCGTCATCGACCACGCGGCCGAGAAGGGTTCGGGTTTCGCGGCGACGTCGACTCTGCATCGCAGCGACCCGGAGGCCGTGAAGGCCGAGGTGGTGGAAGCGGGCTTCGAGTTCGTCGGCTCGAGCGACGTGATCGCCAATCCGTCCGATGATCACCAGGCGCGCGTGTTCCAGGAGGGGCTGCGCGACAAGACGGATCGCTACCTGCTCAAATTCCGCAAGCCGAAGTGAGGGCGAGGAGCGCCGCTAGTCGCGCCGCACGACGCGCCGCTTGCGATCCGAGAGCGGGTGGAACTGCACCACGGGCGCATTCGGATGCCCGTAGGTCTTCTGGTCCGAGAGGTGGGTGACGCCGGGGACTTTCGCCCACTTGGACGCATCCCCCTCGCGCGCGATCACCAGCACGCGCCGGTGGCCGAGATCGCTGTACGTGGCCCCGGCGTACTTGCGGTGCAATTCGGTGAACGTCGGGTGTTCCAGCACCACGCCGTCGACGTACTTCTCGCCTTCGAAGCCGAGCTTGTCGCCGCGATCCCAGTAGCCGTTGTTGACGACGATGAAGTCGGGATCGATCTCGCGGCGCTTCGCGTCG
This sequence comes from Steroidobacteraceae bacterium, assembly GCA_035718265.1. Lineage (GTDB taxonomy): Bacteria > Pseudomonadota > Gammaproteobacteria > Steroidobacterales > Steroidobacteraceae > CADEED01. The sequence continues at coordinate 1,395 of DASTHJ010000574.1, forward strand.
ATGCGGCGCACGAGATCGATGTTGCCGCGCGTGTACTCGTCCTGCTCCTGCTTCGGCCAGGTCTTCCAGCTGGTGGTGCTGGACCAGATGCGCGCGCCGACCACGTCGAGGAACACGCCGTCGAACTTGCCCTCGCGCATCAGGTTCGCGACGTACTCGACCACGTGATCCGACCAGGGTGAGCCGGCGCGGATGTCGGTCATGCGCGTGTTCTTCCAGCTGGAGCGCGCGCCGGGGCTGGGGTAAGGCCACAGCGGCACGGTTTCGCGATCCCTGCCATACAGGCCCCAGTCGGTGCGGCAGGGCAGATGGTCGTAGACCGCGGTCGGATTGATGTACACCAGCACCTCGGCGCCCGCGGCGCGCGCCTGCTGGAAGCGCTCGTCGAAGCGGTTGCAATTGCCGGTCACGAGCATCGCCGTGGGTTTCGCGTAGTCCTTGAAGCGCACGAAGCTGTTGTTGAAGAACAGTCCGAGCGGGTTGATGGTTTGCGGTGCGGACTCGTCGTTGTCCGCCACGGCCACGGCGACGCCGACGGCGAGGGCGGCGGCAGCGATCAAGGAGAACACGATACGCATCGGGCTCTCAGTCGCGGATCGGTGGATAGCCGGTGCGGTTCACGTAGCCGGCGGACCCCTGGTCCGAGACCACGCGCGCCGGAATCCCGGCGACGGCCATGCCGGGCGGGACGTCCTTCGTGACCACCGCATTGGCGCCGATGGCGGCGCCGTCACCCACGTGTACGTGGCCGATGATCTTGGCGCCTGCCCCGATGAACACGTTGTCGCCGATCACGGGGGCGCCCGCGCGCTCGCCGCGATTGGCCTTGGCGAGCGTCACGTCCTGCTGCAGGTTGCAGTTGGCGCCGATCGCCGCGCCCTGGTTCACGTGGATGCCGCCGAAGTGGCCGATGTACAGGCCCGGCCCGACGGGCGTGTGCGGTGAAATCGAGATGCCGTAGCGCACGGAGTAGCGGTACAGCATCAGCGACATGAACTGGCGAAAGCCGTAGCGCGCCCAGCGCCGCGAGCGTGCGTAGGCCGAGAGGCGCAGTGCCACCGAGTAGCGGAATCCGGGCGTGAACCAGAAATGGCGCCAGAACGTGCGGGAGTCGAGCGCCGCGTCGTAGCGGTACAAGTCCGACGCAATCAGGCTCTTGCAGCGCTGCCAGCTCATGCGTTCGCGGGCAGGCGCCGGCGCGTCGACGGCCGGAAGTGATTGCGTGGTCACGCCGCGCATTTTCGGGACTCGGGCCGCAGGCTCACTGTCGGTGCAGCGCGGCGGGGCGCGTAGGCGGGCGCCTAATCCCCCGAGGCAATTCTTTGCCGCTTCACTTTGCCCGCCCGGGGCCGATACCGATGCTGGGCGGAGAGTGCCCGCTCGTTCGTCGGTCGGTTGAAAAAATGATTCAGATCATCGGTTCGGTCGTGGTCCTGGGCTGCGTCGCAGGCGGCTTCGTGCTCGAAGGCGGCAAGTTGCTGGCTTTGTGGCACCCGACGGAGATCCTGATCATCGTCGGCGCCGCGCTCGGCGCATTCCTCACCAGCAACCCGCCGAAGATCACCAAGGCGGCGTTCTCGCAGGCCCTGTCCATCCACAAGGGACCGCGCTACCAGCGCGAGGAATACGTCACGCTGCTCAAGCTGATCTACGACATCCTGATGAAGGTGCGCAAGGAAGGCCTGCTCGCCATCGAGGCCGATCTCGAGAAGCCCGAGGAGAGCAAGCTGTTCCAGCAGTACCCCGTGGTGCTGGCAGACCACCACATGGTGGTGTTCATCACCGACTGCCTGCGACTCATGGTCGGCGGCAACCTCGATCCGCACGAGCTCGAGAGCCTGCTCGAGTACGAGCTGGAGACGCATCACAAGGAAGCGCACGAGCCCGCGCACGCAGTGCAGAAAGTGGCCGACGCGTTGCCGGGCTTCGGCATCGTGGCGGCGGTGCTGGGCATCGTGAACACCATGTCGGCGCTCGAAGGCTCCGACACGGCGACCATCGGTCAGAAAGTGGGCGCGGCACTGGTCGGCACGTTCCTCGGCATCCTGGTGTCGTACGGCTTCATCGGGCCGATCGCCTCGGCGATGGAATCCAAGGCGGCCGAAGAGGGCAAGGCGTTCGAGGTCGTGAAGATGGCGCTGGTGGCGAGCGTGCGCGGCTACGCGCCGTCGGTGGCCGTGGAGTTCGCGCGCAAGCTGCTGTTCAGCGAGGTGCGTCCCACCTTCGCGGATCTCGAGAACGAGCTGAAGGGCAAGCCCAAGGCCCCGGCCTGATCTCCCATGGCGGCCAATCCCAAGAGCGCGGGTGGTGAGGCGGCTCGCCCCATCTACATCAAGCGCGTCAAGAAGGTCGCCGGCGGACACCACGGTGGCGCCTGGAAAGTGGCGTACGCGGATTTCGTGACGGCCATGATGGCCTTCTTCCTGGTCATGTGGCTGGTGACCGCCATCTCGAAGGAACAACGCGCCGCCATCTTCGACTACTTCAAGAATCCTTCGATGGAGCCGGGCAAGAGCGTGCGGCCGGCGCCGGGCCAGATGGGGCCGGGCGGCGCGAGCACTTCGCCGATCAACCTGGGCGGCGGGCTCGACGCGCCCAAGAGCTCGTTGCAGAAGACCGACCGCGTCGGCGCGACCATCATGAGCGAGCCGGCCAAGCCGATCGATCTCAAGACCGCAGAGCAGAAGGCAGCCGAGGCCGAGGAGCTCAAGAAGCTGCTGGAGCGCAAGCAGCTCGATGCGTTGATGCAGGACCTCAAGGAAGCCATCAACAAGAGCCAGGCACTGCAGCCTTTCAAGGACCAGCTGCTGCTCGACATCACGCCCGAGGGATTGCGCATCCAGATCGTCGACGCGCAGAACCGGCCGATGTTCGACCTGGGCAGCGCCAAGCTCAAGCCGTACACGGCGGCCATCCTGCGCGAGGTGACCAGCTACCTCGCGACAGTGCCCAATCGCGTGAGCATCACCGGGCACACCGACACGACCCCGTATGCCGGCCTCACGGGGTACACGAACTGGGACCTGTCGACGGATCGCGCCAACGCGGCGCGACGCACCCTGGAAGGCGCGGGCCTGCCGACCGGACGTATCTCGCGCGTGGTCGGCCTCGCCTCGAACGTGCTGTTCGATCGCGAGCATCCGCGCGGCGCCATCAACCGGCGCATCAGCATCGTGGTGCTCACGCGGGAGGCCGAGGAAGAGGCCAACAAGACCGACTTGCCGGCCACGCAACGCGCTGCCCAGGAGTCGGACGCCATCGAGTCCGGGCACGAAATCGCCCGGGCGGAGTCGCCCGCAGTGGCCATCGCGCCGGGAACTTCGCGGCGCTGAGCAAGGTCGTTAGTCAGCCTGCGTTCAGGAAACGTTCGTAAGCTCGCCGCTGGTAGCTAGCCGCCACAGGCCAATTCGGGAAAAGAATGACCAACAAGAGCCGGATTCGACTCAGCGTCGCATTGTTTGTCGCAATCCTCGCGGGTTGCGGAGGTGGCGGCGCCGGCGGCGGGCCTGCACCTTTGCCCACGACCTCGGCTCCCGCCGCGGGCACCCTCAACGACGGACGCTTGCCCGAGCTGCTGGAGTGGGCGCGTGCCTCGCAGAACGCGCCGGCCCTTGCCGCCGTCGTCATCCGCCACGGGCAAGTGATCGAGAAAGGGGCCGTGGGCCTGCGTTCGGCCGAAGCCAGCGTCCACGTCACCGCGGACGACCTGTGGCATCTGGGCTCGATCACCAAATCCATGACGGCCACGCTGGCGGGCATCCTGGTCGAGGACGGGCTGATCGACTGGGATACGCGGCCCGTCGACGTGTGGCCCGAGCTGTCGACCCGCATTCACAGCGGCTTTCGCGACATCACGCTGCGGCAGCTCCTGTCGCACACCTCAGGCCTGAAGCGCGACGACGAGTTCTCGCCGGCCTCCAACAATGCCCCGGGCACGCTCATGCAGAAGCGCCGCGCGTGGGCCGAGGAAGTGCTCTCGCAGAAGCCGGAACACACGGCGGGGACGTTCTCGTATTCCAATATCGGATACATGGTGGCCGGGGCGATGCTCGAAACGCGCGCCGGCCTCGCCTACGAGGCACTGCTCACGAACCGCGTGTTCGCGCCGCTCGGCATGACGCACAGCGGCTTCGGCACCCCGGGCACGCCCGGGGCGCTCGATCAGCCGCTCGGCCACTCGAGCCACTCTTCGGGCTTCGATCCCGTGCAGCCGACGGCCGCCAACGAAAACATCCTGGCGATCACGCCGGCGGGTCTCGTGCACGTCTCGCTCGACGATTTCGCGGCCTACCTGCAGGCGCACCTGGACGGCGAACGCGGCAACGGCGGGCTGCTGACCAGCGAAACATTTCACACGCTGCACACGGCAGTGGCGCCCGGTTACGCCATGGGCTGGGAAGTGGTGTCGAATCTCCAGGGCCTGAATGCCGCGGGCTTCGGCCACAACGGCAGCAACCTGCGCTGGTTCGCGCAGACCTGGTTCTCACCGTCCGCCGATGCCGGCGTGCTGGTCGTCACCAATGGCGGCGGCGAGCGCGGCCAGGCGGCCGTGATCGCGCTCGATCAGCTGCTCCGCGCGCGGATTGCCGCCACGCCCTGACGCCGGTCGCCACTCGCCTCAGAGCGCAGCCTTCGCAAGCAGGCTCTCGGGATACACCGGCTGGTCGATGAAATCCCCGCGCAGGATGCGCAGCGCGATGATCTCCTGGTGGATCTCGGCCGACGTGCGGATGCCGAGCCGACGCAGCAGCGGCAGTGGCGGGCACCAGCCCTGCAGCGCGTGCTGCAAGAGGAAGGCGGACACCGCCACGGGCAGCACCAGGAAGCGCCGGTCGACCGTGAGACTCAGCGTCAGACCGATGAGCGCGATCGCCGCGGCGTTCGCTTCCAGCGTGCGCTCGATGTCCCACTCGCGCTCGAGCTCATGGATGCGCGCGGTCAGCGTCTGATCGCTGGCGCCGAAATACATGCTGACGTCGTGCAGCGTACGCGCCTGGATGCGTTGATTGTCGGAAGGCCGTGTGTGCAGCGGCACGCGCTGGTCGGTGCCGGGCAGCAGGTCGTGCAGGATTTCGTCCATGCGGACGATTGTGTCCCGCGGCTCCTGCGATGCACTGTCGGCAGTCCGCCGGGCAGGCTGTAGGCAGTCTCCGGAGCTACAGCGGGCCCGAGGCGTCGGGCAGGCTGAAGTAGAACGTGGCACCCTGGTCCTGCG
>DASTHJ010000575.1:0-3432 GCA_035718265.1 Steroidobacteraceae bacterium
ACCGTCCGTTGACCGTGCCGACGATGATCGAGGTCGGCCAGTGGGACCAGGAAGACAGCTACGGTGGACCGGCGGTGTACCGCGCGCTCGAACCCAAGGACAAGAACAACGACATGGTGTCGCTGCACATCGGTCCGTGGCGACATTCCGGCGCCAACCACTACGGCTACGATCTCGGCGCGCTCACCTTCACCGGCGACACGGCGCGCGAGTGGCGCGTGGAGTTCGTGAAGCCGTTCTTCGACCACTGGCTCAAGGGCGCGCCGGACCCGAAGACGCCGCCGGTGCTCACCTATGCCACCGGCATCGACAAGTGGCAGCGTTCGGAGCGCTGGCCCATGGGCACGGCCAGGCCTATCTACCTGGCGGCGAACGGCGTCGCCACGTTCGACAAGCCGCAGGCGGCCGGTCACGAGGACTACCTCAGCGATCCGGCCAAGCCCGTGCCGTTCCTGCCGCGTCCCATCAACATGAGCGACCCGACCCAGTGGAAGCCCTGGCTGGTGCACGACCAGCGCTTCGTGACGGACCGTCCGGACGTGGCCTCCTGGAAGAGCGCGCCGCTCGAGAGGGCGGTGCACATCATGGGCGCCCCGGAAGTGGAGTTGTTCGCCGCCACCACCGGCACGGACAGCGACTGGGTCGTGAAGCTCATCGACGTGTATCCGAACGATGCGCCGGAACCGGCCTCGCAGGGCGCCAAGCCCGGCATGGCGGGCTTCGAGCTGCCGATCGGCATCGAGATCTTCCGCGGACGCTACCTCAAAAGCTTCTCGCAGCCCGCGCCGCTCAAGCCCGGCAAGGTGGAGCACTACCGCTGGACGCTGCCGAACGTGAACCACGTGTTCCTGCCGGGGCATCGCATCATGGTGCAGGTGCAGTCGACGCTGTTCCCGCTGTACGACCGCAACCCGCAGAGCTACGTCGAAAACATCATGTATGCGAAGCCGGGCGACTATCGCAAGGCAACGCAGAGCGTGTGGTTCGGCGGCAATAGCGCGAGCGCGGTGAACCTGCCGGTGGTGCCGTAGGGCACGGGGAACCTCGCAGGAACCCTGTCTCGACCGTGCGCGCATGGTTTTACGCGCACCGCGGAAGCGAACGCCCGGCGGACCTCCCGTCCGCCGGGCCCACTGATCACTCTCTATATATCTCCTAACAGGAGAGGCGTAAGTTACGTCCAAGAAAAATCGCCAATCCGACAAAACACGAGGGGGTTTCCGTGAAGACGGGCAGACACCATTCGACTTTGCTCCGGTATTACGTGGCGGCAGCCCTGGGGACGGCAGGGCTCAGCATTCCGGCGCTGGCGCAGGACCAGTCGCTCGAGGAAATCGTCGTGACGGCGCAGAAGCGCGAGCAGAACGTGCAGAACGTGCCGATCGCGATCTCGGCGTTCACGGCCGAGACCCTGCAGGCGAAGGACGTGGGCGAGATCGGCGCGCTGACGCGCCTCGCACCGAACGTCAACCTGGACACCGGCTCGCCGTTCTCCGGCGACACCTCGGTGCTGTCCGCTTCCATCCGCGGCATCGGCCAGGATGATTTCGCATTCAACCTGGATCCCGGCGTCGGCGTGTATCTCGACGGCGTGTACCTGGCGCGCACCATCGGCGCGAACCAGAGCCTGCTCGACATCGACCGCATCGAGATCCTCAAGGGTCCGCAGGGCACGCTGTTCGGCCGCAACACCATCGGCGGCGCGATCAGCATCGTCACGCACACGCCCGGCGAGGAGCCGCGCTTCATCGCGAGCGCCACCACCGGCAGCTTCAACCGGCGCGACATCTCCGCCACGGCGGACTTCCCGCTCTCGGACAAATTCCTGACCACGCTGAGCTTCAGCTCGCAGGTCCGCGACGGCTACCAGAAGGTGATCCCGTATCCCACCAACAGCGAGATGGGCCAGGTGCCGTTCGTCGTCGACCCGCAGCACGCCTTCCCGAAGGCGGGCTATTCGACCGCCGACACCAAGGGCGGACAGGACCTGCAGGTGGTCCGCGGCAAGGCGCTGTGGAAGGTCAGCGACTCGTTCAATGTCACGATCTCTGCCGACTACTCGCACCAGAACCAGTCGTCGACGCCGACCACCGTACTTGCGGTGATCACGCCGGCCGGCGACAACCTGCCGACGGTGTTCGATGCGCTGATCCCCGGGCCGTTCGGCTTCATGGGCGCCAACTACAACTTCTGCATCAGCACGCCGGCGGAGCTGCTCAACGATCCAGGCACGTTCGTCGGTACCACCGGCGGGCCGCCGTTCTTCCACACCGGCCCCGGCGGCTTGTGCGGACCGCGCGCGCAGGGGCTCAACAAGGCTGCCGGCGGCGCTCCGCTCGGTGGCGCGGGCTACGTGGGCGGTCCGGTTCCGTACACGCCGGGCGGCACGGCCGGCAATCCTTCGGGTCCGAACCCGCGCATCTACTGGAACCTGGCGAACACGCAGACCGGCGACATCGACAAGACCTATGCGAGCGGCCCGAGCTTCGCGAAGTACGACGCGTGGGGCGCGTCGATCACTCTCGACTACGAGATCTCCGATTCCCTGGCGTTCAAGTCGATCACCGGCGCGCGCGGCATCGACTGGAAGATCGGCATCGATCTCGACGGACTGCCCGAGACCATCCAGGAAGTCACCGACCACCAGGCGCAGAAGCAGTTCTCGCAGGAGTTCCAGTTCTCCGGCAAGGCGATCGGCGACAAGCTCGACTACGTCGCGGGCCTGTACTACTTCCAGGAAGAAGGCTTCGTGCACGACTTCGTGCCGTTCGGCAGCACTCTGTACATCTACGACGTGGCGAACGACGTCGACACCAAGTCGTACGCGGCGTTCTTCCACGCCGACTACAACTTCAACGACGCCTTCGGCATCACGCTGGGCGCGCGTTATTCGAAGGACGACAAGAAATTCGAAGGCGGGCAGGCCGACCTCGACGGCTACAACTACAAGTCGACGGGCTGCTGGGGACCGAACGGACCGGACATGGCCTGCTGGGCGGCGTTCGCGCCGACGGTGGGACTGGCGCCATTCCCGGACCCCAACAATCCGTATCGCTACTTCCCGCCCGGTGAACAGAAACAGGACTACGACGTGTTCACGCCGACGGTGGGTGCGCAGTTCCACGTCAACGAAGACGCGATGCTGTATGCGAGCTTCTCGAAGGGCTTCAAGGCGGGCGGCTGGACCACGCGCCTGTCGAACCCGCTGGCCGACATCAGCGATGCCGCCTTCGGTCCGGAGAAGAGCGAGACCTACGAGCTGGGCCTGAAGTCCCGGTTCTTCAACGACCGCGTGCAGACCAACGCGGCGATCTTCTGGACCGATTACACCGGCATCCAGCTGCAGATCCAGGAGGGCGCCTCGCCGGTCTCGCAGAACGCGGGCGACGCGGAGCTCAAGGGCGCGGAGCTCGAGCTCGAGGCGATCATCGG
>DASTHJ010000576.1:0-2935 GCA_035718265.1 Steroidobacteraceae bacterium
GGAGACGTGTTGCGCGGCCAGCGAATCGCGCAGCGACTTGGCCATGTCCTTGGCCTGCAGATAGGTACGCATGATCGATCCTCCGTGGCGCACGGGCGTCGTCAGTGCCTGCATTGCCGACCCGTTCGCCAAAGCGGTTCAAGGATCAGAAGGAAGTCGAATGGTGCGTTCACCGTACCCTTGCGGGCGCAGGCGGCGGGCCTCACCGGGCCGGCGGGGATGTTAGCAGAAATGGGGACATTCCCCGATTTTGGGAAAATGGGGACATTCCTCGTTTCCCCGCGAAGCGGGCAAAAGCGGACGTACCACTTTGAGGTGCGTCCCCTTTTGCTAGGAAACGAGGAATGTCCCCATTTTCCCAAAATCGGGGAATGTCCCCATTAATTCTTGAGCTTGTAGCCGGTGCGGAACATCCAGGCGATGACCGCCAGGCAGATCAGCATGAACGCGAACGTCATGCTGATGCTGAGCACCACGTTCACGTCCGACTTGCCGTAGAAGCTCCAGCGGAAGCCGTTGATCAGGTACACCACCGGATTGAACAGCGTGATCTTCTGCCACACCGGCGGCAGCATCGACAACGAATAGAAGCTGCCACCGAGGAAAGTGAGCGGAGTCACGATCATCGTGGGCACGATGCTGGTCTTCTCCCAGCTGTCCGCCCAGATGCCGATCGCGAAGCCGAGCAGGCTGAACGTCACGGAGGTCAGCACCAGGAATCCGACCATCGCGAACGGATGCTGTATCTCGAACGGCACGAACAGGCGCGCCGTCACCAGGATGATGGCGCCGAGCATCACGGACTTGCTGGCCGCGGCGCCGACGTAGCCGGCGAGCACTTCGACCACCGAGATCGGCGCCGACAGCATCTCGTAGATCGTGCCCGCGAACTTGGGCATGTAGATGCCGAAGGAGGAGTTGTTCAGGCTCTCGGTGAGCACCGTGAGCATGATCAACCCCGGGACGATGAACGCGCCGTACGAGACGCCGTCGATGCTCACCATGCGCGAGCCGATCGCCGAGCCGAACACCACGAAGTACAGCGACGTGGTGATCACCGGCGTCGCGATGCTCTGGAAGATGGTGCGGAAGGTGCGCGACATCTCGAAGTTGTAGATCGCGCGGATGGCATGCACGTTCATGCGCGCGCCCTCGCATCGGCCTGCGCCTGCGACCTGACCAGGCTCACGAAGATGTCCTCGAGCGAGCTCTCCTCGGTGTGCAGGTCCTTGAAGTCGATGCCCACGTCGTGCAGCTTGCGCAGCAGGCCCGCGATACCGGTCTCCCGCGCCTGGGTGTCGAAGGTGTAGATCAGCTGCGTGCCGTCCTTGACCAGCTCCAGCGGCAGGCCGGCGAGGGCCGGCGGAATTCCCTCCAGCGGGCTCTGCAGGTGCAGGGTGAGCTGCTTCTTGCCGAGCTTGCGCATCAGCGCGGTCTTCTCCTCGACCACGACGAGCTCGCCCTTGTTGATGACGCCGATGCGGTCCGCCATCTCCTCGGCTTCCTCGATGTAGTGCGTCGTCAGGATGATGGTCACGCCGCGCTCGCGCAGGCCGCGCACCATCTGCCACATGTCGCGGCGCAGCTCGACGTCGACGCCGGCCGTGGGCTCGTCGAGGAACAGGATGGTCGGCTCGTGCGACAGCGCCTTGGCGATCATCACGCGGCGCTTCATGCCGCCCGAGAGCGTCATGATCTTCGAGTCCTTCTTGTCCAGCAGCGACAAGTCGCGCAGAACCTGCTCGATGAAGGCCGCATCGCGCGGCTTGCCGAACAGGCCACGCGAGTACTGCGTGGTGTTCCACACGGTCTCGAACATGTCGGTGGCCAGCTCCTGCGGCACGAGGCCGATCCGGGCGCGCGCCGCGCGGAAGTCGCGCACGATGTCGTGGCCGTCGGCCGTGACCGTGCCGGCCGACGGCGTGACGATGCCGCAGATGATGTTGATCAGCGTGGTCTTGCCCGCGCCGTTAGGGCCCAGCAGCGCGAAGATCTCGCCCCTGCGGATCTCGAGGTTGATGTTCCTGAGGGCCTGGAAACCCGAGGCGTAGGTCTTGCACAGACCCGAGACGGTGAGCACGGACATGGGCGCGTACGTTAACGGAGGCGTCTCGACTGGCTCAATGACTCGTAGGGGGTATCTGGTCGAGTGTTTCTGCAGCCACGGTTAGCTTTGCTTGTTCGAGCGTTGTCTCACGGTCTGACGTCATTCCGGGCAGGTTTCACGGTACGCTTCGCCCCCCATGAGTTCCAAGGCGGGGCTGGCCAGTCAGCCCGAATCCATCGAGTCCCCCGGCAGCATCCGCCGCTTCTTCGGCGTTTTCCGTTACACGAAGCGGGCGCTGCAGCTGGTCTGGTCCACGGACCGCGCACTCTCGCTGTTCTTCGCCATCGTGACCATCGTGGCCGGCGCCTTGCCTTCGCTGGTGGCCTGGATCGGGGCGCGCATCGTCGACAGCGTGGTCGAGGCCGGCAAGGTGCACATGGCCGGGGGTACCGCGGACATCAGGCCGGTCATCGGCTGGGTGCTGGCCGAGGCGGTGACCATGGCGGCCATTACCGCTGCGCACCGGGGCATCACGTTCTGCCAGGCGCTGTTCAAGGCCAAGCTCTCGCATCGCGTGAACGTGATGATCCTCGAGAAGGCATTGACGCTCGAGCTCACGCAGTTCGAGGACTCGGAGTTCTACGACAAGCTGACGCGCGCGCGGCGCGAGGCGTCGAGCCGGCCGCTGTCGCTGGTGATGCGCACCTCGAGCCTGCTGCAGTACGCGATCTCCATCTTCAGCTTCGCGGTGCTGCTCGCCGGGTTCTCGCCCTGGGCCGTGGTCATCCTCATCGTGGGTGGCCTGCCGGCGTTCTTCGCCGAGACCAAGTTCTCGGGCGATGCCTTCCGGCTGTTCCGCTGGCGCGAGCCCGAGACGCGCATGCAGAC
>DASTHJ010000577.1:0-3379 GCA_035718265.1 Steroidobacteraceae bacterium
CGAGGAAATGGTCGACGCCTTCGAGCACAACGACCGCAAGCGCGCCATGACGCTGGTCGAGGACCTGAACCGCGAGTGTGCGTGGACGCCGTATGCCGCGATGGCCAACCTGCTGGCCGCCAGGTCCGAGGTCGAGGCGAATGAACTCGACAAAGCCGCCGCCAGTCTCAGGTCCGTGATGGACAAGGCTCCCGACGACGAACTGCGCCTCATCGCGCGCACGCGCCTGGCGCGCGTGCAGGCGGCGCAGGGCAAGTACGACGAGGCACTGGCCACGCTCAAGGTGGACCAGCCTGGTGCGTTCGCGGCGCGGCTCGCAGATGCGCGCGGCGACGTGCTGCTCGCCAAGGGCGACCGTGCCGGCGCGCTGCGCGAATACCTGGCGGCGCGCGACGGCGCCGGTGAAGGGCTGGTCGACACCGAATTGCTCGACCTCAAGATCCGCGATCTCGGCGGCTCGCCGCCGGCCACCGCCGAAGACTCCTGAAGGCACCCATGAAAAAACTCACCCTGTTGTTGCTCGCGACCGTGCTGGCGCTCGGCGCCTGCAAGTCGAAGGACGACAAGAAGAAGCTCGACGAGCCGGTCAAGCTCGTGGACATCAAGAATCCGACGGTGCGCATCCAGAAGGTCTGGGGTGCGAGCGTGGGCGGCGGCGGCAAGCGGCTGCGCCTCGGGCTGGGCCTGGCGGCGGCGGACGGCAAGCTGTACGCCGCGGGGCGCGACGGAGACGTGGCCGCGTTCGATCTCGAGAGCGGCCGGCAGCTGTGGCGCACCCGGACCAAGCAGGACCTGACCGGCGGCACCGGCGCGAACGCCGCGCTCGTGGCAGTGGGTTCCGCGGACGGCGCGGTGCTGGCGTTCTCCGCGGCCAACGGCGCGCCGTTGTGGACCGCCGAGGTCAGTGGCGAGGTGCTGTCGGCGCCCGCCGTCTCGGACCAGGAAGTCGTGGTGCGCACCGTCGACGGCAAGCTGCGCGGCCTTTCGGTGGCGGACGGCAAGGAGCTGTGGAGCACCGAGCAGCAGATCCCGAATCTGACGCTGCGGGGCGCCGCCACGCCGGTCATCACCGGCGAGGTCGCCGTGTCCGGTTTCGACAACGGCCGCGTGCTCGCCGTGAGCCTGGCCGATGGCAGCACGATCTGGGACGCACCGGTGTCGCCCTCGCATGGCCGCACCGAGCTCGAACGCCTGAACGACATCGACGCGGCCGTGAAGATCGTCGACAACGACGTCTTCGTGGTCGGCTTCCAGGGTCGCGCCGCGATGCTGGCACTCGATTCCGGGCAGATCTGGTGGGCGCGCGACCTGTCGAGCTACCGCGGCGTGGACGTGGACGATGAACAGATGTACGTGTCCACCTCCGCCGGCGAAGTCGTGGCGCTCAAGCGCCGTACCGGCGCCGAGGTGTGGCGTGACGATTCGCTCAAGAATCGCAGTCTGTCCGCCCCGGCCGTGGTCGGCGACTACGTCGTGGTCGCGGACATCGACGGTTACGTGCACTGGTTCGACCGTGCCACGGGCACCATCGCCGGGCGCGCCAAGGCCGGCGGCAATCGCGTCACCAATCCGCCGCTGGTGGTCGGCGACATGCTGTACGTGATCAACGACAACGGCGAGATCACGGCGATGCGCGGCCATCCGATCGCCTCACGCGCGGCGAAGTCCGAACAGAAGTCCGAGCCCGAACCCGAGCCCGCGCCGGCGGCGCCGGACGCGGCGCCGTCGGGCGGCTGACCCGGCCGGAAGGATTTCATCATGCTGCCGGTGGTCGCGATCGTGGGGCGGCCGAACGTCGGCAAGTCCACGCTGTTCAACACGCTGACGCAGACGCGTGATGCGATCGTCGCGGACGTGCCCGGCGTCACGCGCGACCGGCAGTACGGCTACGGCAGGCTCGGGCGCGTTCCCTACGTCTGCATCGACACCGGCGGCCTGGTCGAGAACCCGAGCGGCATGGATGCGCTGATGCGCACGCAGACCGAGCACGCCATCGCCGAGGCCGACCGGCTGATCTTCGTGGCCGATGCGCGTGCCGGCCTCACGCCGCAGGACCAGTTCTTCGCGCGCGAGTTGCGCCGTTCCGGGAAGCGGGTGTTCCTGGCCGTCAACAAGGCCGAGGGCCTCGAAGCCGCCATCGCGGCCGCGGATTTCCATTCGCTGGGGCTCGGCGAGCCGCTGCCCATTGCCGCCACGCACGGCTATGGCTGCGAAGACCTCATGGACCTGGTGCTCGAGGGCTTCGCAGCGCCACCCGCACAGGACCAGGAGCCCGACGACGGCCGCATCCGCATCGCGGTGATCGGCCGGCCGAACGTCGGCAAGTCCACGCTGATCAACCGGCTGATCGGCGAGGAGCGCGTGATCACCAGCGACATCGCCGGCACCACGCGCGACAGCATCCTCGTGCCGTTCGAGCGCGACGGCCGCGCGTTCACGCTGATCGACACGGCCGGCGTGCGCCGCCGCGCCAAGGTGGAGGACGAGATCGAGCGGCTGTCGGTGTCGAAGACGCTGCAGGCCATCGCCGAGGCACACGTGGTCGTCATGGTGGTGGACGCGCAGGACTCGATCGGCGAGCAGGACGCGAGCGTGCTCGGCCTGGCGCTCAACCGCGGCCGCGCGCTGATCCTCGCCGTCAACAAGTGGGACAACATCCCGATGGAGCAGCGCGAGGAGATCCGGCGGCTGCTCACGCTCAAGCTGGATTTCGTGCCGTTCGCGCCGCTGCACTTCATCAGCGCACGGCATGGCACCGGCGTCGGCGAGCTCACCGCGTCGATGATCCGCGCCTACGAGGCGGCCATGCGCCAGATGAAGACGCCCGAGCTCACCAAGTGCATGGAGGCGGCGATGATGCAGCACCAGCCGCCGATCGTGCGCGGCCGGCGCATCCGCCTGCGCTACGCGCACCAGGGCGGCCGCAACCCGCCGCGCATCGTGGTGCACGGCAGCCAGGCCGCGCACGTGCCGGAGTCGTACAAGCGCTATCTCGCCAATGTGTTCCGCGAGCGCTTCGACCTGTTCGCGACGCCGGTGTCGGTGGAATTCCGCAGCGACGTGAACCCGTTCGTCACGGACAAACCCCGGGAGAAGCGCGGCCTCAAAACCTCCAACAAGGAACGCCGCGAGCGCCGCCTCAAAAAAGACCGCGCGAAGCGCGCTCCAAAGAAGAAATGAAATTTCACGGACGCCGTCGCTTCGACGGCGATTTCTGTCGTAGGGCGCAGCCCCTGGACTAACTACCCAAGGTAGCGCTCACACCGCTCGCGCGCGAATACCCCGGCGCGCCGCAAAGTGCAAGGGCCGGGCGAAAACCTGCGAAAAACCCGGAGTACTGCCGCGCGTGCTTGATCTTTGATCGCGCCGAGGCGTAGCG
>DASTHJ010000578.1:0-2703 GCA_035718265.1 Steroidobacteraceae bacterium
CGATCGGCTTGCGCGGCAGGAGCTGGATCGCGACCCAGCCCATCCAGCCGAGCGCCACGGCGAGAAGCACCACGAGGATGCGCCAGAACCACTCGTGCCCGCCGGACCTCGTGCTGGAGGCACGCACCACGCTGCTTTCGCCTCCCGTACCCAGCGCCTGTCGCCGGTCCAGGTCCTGCAGCATCTTGTTGATCACGCTCATGCGGCCTTGAACCACCACCACGGCGTGGTCGCGGCGGGCGTGTCGTCTACCGCCACGCGCACGTGCCTGCGCTCCGCGCGGCGTGCCCCTTCGCCGTACGTAAGAAGCAGCGCCTTGTGCGCGAGGATATTCACCAGCCGCGGCACGCCGCGGCTCGACAGATGGATGGCCTTCAGCGCCGCATCGGTGAAGAGCGCCGGGCCCGAGTAGCCGGCAATCGTCAGGCGGTGCGCCACGTATTGCGCAACCTCGTGCCGGGCGAGGGCCTTCAGCGTGTACTGGAAGGTGATGCGCTGGCGCAGCTGGCGCACCGATTCCGATTCCAGCTTGCGGTCGAGCTCCGGCTGGCCGAACAGCACCACCTGCATGAGCTTGCGCTTTTCGGTTTCGAGGTTGGTGAGCAGCCGGACCGTCTCCAGGGTGGCGAGCGGCATGGCCTGCGTTTCGTCCATGCACAGCACCATGCGCTTGCCCTGGCGTGCGATGTCGAGCAGCCGCTGGGTCAGGTCCTTCTCCAGCCGGTGCGGCTCGACCGAGCCCGACACGCCGAGCTCTTCGGCGAGCGCGAGTTGAATGACCCGCGGCTCCACGTTCGGATTCGGTATGTAGGCACTTACCCAGTTCTGACCCAGCGTGGACAGGAACTTGCGGCAGAGCAGCGTCTTCCCGGTGCCCACCTCGCCGGTGATCTTGATGAAGCCCTCGCCGTTCGCCACGGCGATGAGCAGCGTGTTCAGCGCCTCCTGGATGCTGCGGCAGGCGAAGAAATAGCTGGTGTCGGGCGTGATGCCGAACGGCAGCTCGCGCAGGCCGAAGTGCTTGAGATAGTTCATTGCTTCATCCGCTCCATGCGGCCGCGCGTCTCGCGCAGGTCCTGTTCCCAGTTCGCGTCGGACTGGATCACCGTGGGCTTGAGCAGGATGACCAGCTCGCGCTTGGTGACGCGCCGGTCGGTGTTGCGCGCGAGATCGCCCAGCCCGCCTTCCGTGACGCCGGGCAGGCCGCCGCGGTTGTCGCGCACGTCGACGCTCATCAGCCCGCCGATCGCCACGATGTTGCCGTCGCTCACGCGCACGATGGTGTCGGTCTCGTTCACGGCACTCTTTGCGAGCGGCAGGCGCGTCTCGCCCAGGCCGCTGCCGAGGTTGATGACCCGCACGCTCTCGGTCACCTCGCTCACCGCGGGGTGGATGTGCAGGATGATGTGGCCTTGCTCGTCGATCTGCGGCGTGACGTCGAGCACGATGCCGGAGAAGAACGGCTGCACCGTGATGGTCGGCGTGTTCACCGTGCTCGTGCCGGTGGTGGTGCTGGTGGTGGAGACGTTGGTGACGAAGAACTCGTCGGTGCCCACCTTCAGCACCGCCTTCTGGTTGTTCAGCGTGGCGAGGCGCGGGCTGGACAGCACCTGCACGTTGCCCTGGGTCTCGAGGAAAGTGAGCAGCGCGGAGAAGTTCGAGGTCGCGAGCGCGAGGCCGAACACGTTGCCGCCCGGCTGCGAGAAGTTGATGAGATTCGTGCCCGGCCGCGCGCCGAACGTAGGCGCGATCGCGGTGAGCGGCCCGCCGGTCGGGTCGTTGATGGTGCCGACCCCGGTGGCGACCACCGCGTCGGGCGAGCGGCGCTGCAGCACGGTGCCGGGCGAGACCTGGCCGATCGATCCGCCGCCGGAGGAGAACGCCGCCCAGTTGACCCCGGACTGGTACGAATTGGACAGCGTGACCTCGACGATCTTCGCTTCCAGCATCACCTGGCGCTCGACGGAGAGGCGCGTGGCGCGCAGGTACTTCTCCACCGCGCGTAATTCAGAGGGCAGCGCGCGCACCACCACCACGCCGGCCTGCGGCGAGACCACGATGGAGCGGCCCTCGGCGGTGCCGACGATCGCCGCCAGAGCGGAGCGCAGGTCGACCCAGAAGTCCGACTGCTGCTCGGTGCGCACGCGGCTCGATTCGATGGAGCGCGACGCCCCGGTGGCGGGCTGCGTGGTCGTCGCGCCGGGCGTGGTGGGCGCCACGGCTTCGCTGATCGCGCTCGATTGCACGCGCACCTCGCTCAGGCCGCGGCGCTGGCCGGGCAGGTAATTCACCTTGAACACGCGCGTCTGCATGCCGGCGCCCTGCACGAACACGCGGCGCCCCTCGATGCGGTACTCGTAGCCGTACAGGTCGCGGATCGCGGCGAGTGCCTCCTCGACCGTGACGTCCTTGAGGTTGACCGAGATATTCCCCGTCACGCCGGGATGCACCAGCATGCTGTAGCGCGTGCCGGCGACGATCGACATGAACACTTGCGCCGCCGGCGCGTTGGTGACGGTGAGGTCGAAGCGCTGCTCGGGCTCGACGCCGGGCGCGTTCGGCATCTCGAGCTGCATCGGCGGGAGCAGCGCGCTTTCCAGCGACTCGGGCCGCGCGGCGGGCTTGCGCTCGCCGGTGCGTGCCAGCTCGGAGGACACCTCCGGCACCAGGCCGCTCGGACGGTCCGGCGCCGCGCAAGCGGCG
>DASTHJ010000579.1:0-2308 GCA_035718265.1 Steroidobacteraceae bacterium
GCGTCCGTCGAGCAGCGGCACCAGCAGGCTGTAGATTTCCGATATCCGTTCGACCATACGCGCCTCTAGTTGGCCTCGCGCAGGTGCGCTTCGCGGCGGCGGGCGATCAGCGGCTCGATGGCCTCGAGCAGCTGCGCTTCCTGGTACGGCTTGCCGAGGTAGTCGTCCACGCCGATCTCGATGGCGCGCGCGCGATGCTTCTCCCCGACGCGCGAGGTGATCATGATGATCGGGATGCCCGACAGGCGCGCATCGGCGCGCACCTGCGTGGCCACTTCGTAGCCGTCCATGCGCGGCATCTCGATGTCGAGCAGGATGATGTCGGGCGTGTGTTCCTGCAGCAGCTCCATCGCGTCGACGCCGTCGCGCGCGGTCAGCACGCGCATGCCGTTGCGTTCCAGCAATCGCTGCGTGACGCGGCGCACGGTGATCGAATCGTCGACCACCAGCGCGACGCTGCGCGTGTCGGCCTTCTCGCGCGGCATGACGGGCTCGGTGCGCGCGCGCCAGTCGGCGCGCACCAGCGCACCGATGTCGAGAATGATGACGATGCGGCCGTCGCCGAGGATGGTCGCGCCGGAGATGCCGCGGATGGCGGCGATCTGCGGACCGACGCTCTTCACGACGATCTCGCGGCTGCCGACCAGCTCGTCCGCCACCAGGCCCGTGGAATGCTCGCCCGCCCGGACCAGGATCACCGGCACGGTGACGTCGCCATCGGGCAGCGGTCCCGGCTCACGTCCCACGTAGAACGCCAGGTGCTGGAACTTGTATTTCTGCCCGCCGTATTCGAACGGCGGCGCCTCGGGCCCGAGATGCGCTTCCACCTCGGCGCGCGACAGGCGCACCACGCCTTCGACCGTGGGCAGCGGCAGTGCGTACAACTCGTCGTTGGCGCGCAGGATCAGCGCGTGCGAGATCGCCAGCGTCAGCGGCAGGCGGATCGAGAAGCGCGAGCCCTGGCCGGGCTTGGTCTCCATGTGCAGCGCGCCGCCGAGCTTCTTGATCTCGTTGGCCACCACGTCCATGCCGACGCCGCGGCCCGACAGCGTGCTCACCTGGCCCGCGGTCGAGAAGCCGGGCTCGAGGATGAGCTGCATGATGTCGTCGTCGGAGAGCTGCTGGTCGGCGCGTACCAGGCCCAGCGAAATGCCCTTGTCGCGGATCGCCTTGAGGTTCATGCCGGCGCCGTCGTCGGCCACCTCGACGACCACCTCGCTGCCCTCGCGGTGCAGCGCGATCGTGATGTTGCCGGTCTCGTTCTTGCCCTTCTTCCTGCGCTCCTCGGGCGTCTCGATGCCATGCGCCACGGCATTGCGCAGCATGTGCTCGAAGGGCGGCATCATGCGCTCGAGCACCTGGCGATCGAGCTCGCCGGAAGCGCCCTCGATGGTGAGCTCGGCTTTCTTGTGCGTGTCGGTCGCGGCCTGGCGCACGATGCGCGCCAGGCGCTGCACGTGGCGCTGGAACGGCACCATGCGCGTGCGCATGAGGCCGTTCTGCAGCTCGGTGATCGTGCGCGCCTGCTGAGTGAGCAGGTTCTGCGTGTCCTTGGTCAGCGTCTCGAGCAGCTGCTGGATGCTGCCGACGTCGTTGGCCGTCTCGGCGAGCGCGCGCGAGAACTGCTGGATCGAGGAATACCGGTCGAGCTCGAGCGGATCGAAGTCACCGCGCTGACCCTTCTCTTCCTCGTAGCGATGCAGGATCTGCGCTTCGGTCTCCAGCTCGAGCTTGCGCAGCTGCTCCTTCAGGCGCGTGACGGTGCGCGACAGCTCGCCCACGTTGAAGTCGATGGAGCCGATCTGCTGCTCGAGGCGCGCGCGCGCGATGCTCGCCTCGCCGGAGTTGTTCAGCAGCTGGTCGAGCAGCTCGGCGTCGACGCGTGCGAGCTCCGGCCGGTCGGACGGTGCGGTCGGCTCGCGGCCCGGCGGCACGGCACCCGGCGGCAGCAACGGGGCATCCGCGTCGGCTTCCTTCGGCTCGCGTGCGAATCCCGCCGAGGGCGGATCCCTGGGTGCGGCGCGCGCCACGATGGACGACGGCTCCGCGGCCGGCGCGGACACCACGGTCGGCTTTTCGACCACCGGCTTGGCGGGCGCATCCGCCTTCCACACGGGCGCCAGCACCGGCGGCTCTGGTGCGGCTTCGGCGCGTGGTTGCGGCGCCGGCCGGGCGGTCGGCACGGCGGTCAGCACCGGGGTCGGCTTGGCAGCCGGCGGGCTAACTAGCGCGGCTGGCGCCGGAGCCGGTGCGGGAACCGGCGCGGGCTTCTGCGCCGCGGCAGGCGCGGCGGCCGCGGGCGACGCCG
>DASTHJ010000580.1:0-5081 GCA_035718265.1 Steroidobacteraceae bacterium
CCCTTGCGTGCGCGTTCGATCAACGCCACGTCGAGATCAACGACGGTGTCGGGCTTCATGATCCGGGCTGTTGATCCATCGGCCAAGCGTCTCTCCCTCGTACGTACCTTAGAGGGAGATGCGCGGTCATGGGTTTGAAAACTGGCGATTTTCCCCGTGAAAACGGGGGGTTGGCGTGGTGGCGCCGGGCGTGGTGGTGCCGGGCACCAATTCCCGTAATTGAGCCGGCGTCCATCCAGCAGCCAATCTTCAACTCAATTACGGAAATTGGTGCCCGGCACCACCTCCCGCGGCACCGCTTCCCATCCAGTACCGCGGTTCGCCAAGCACTGGATTTACGCGCGGACTGTACGGAAATACAGTCCGCTCATGACGAGCTCGATCAAAGGACGAGGAACGCTGTCCAACCCTCCCGGGCGCTTCGACAAACTCACACAGACATTCGAGTACGACGGATGGTACGAAGAGGAGGCGCCTGACAAACTCGAGACCACCGTGATGCCCGAGCCCGCGCGCTCGATCATCAGCCGCAATGATTCGCCCGACATCGGCTTCAGCCAATCCATCAATCCGTATCGGGGATGCGAGCATGCCTGTATCTACTGTCTGGCAGGTGAAACGCCCGTACTCATGGCGGATGGTTCAACCAGGCCCATCTCGAATATCAGACAAGGCGATGTCATCTACGGAACGAGGCGCGAGGGCCACTATCTCCGCTACACGAAGACGCCGGTGCTCGCGCATTGGAGTGTCATCAAGCCTGCATTCCGACTGCTGCTTGCCGATGGCACCGAGTTGATCGCCGGCGCCGACCACCGGTTCCTCACCGAGCGGGGTTGGAAGTTCGTCACCGGCTCGATGTCGGGAAAGGATCAAAGACCATATCTCACATGCAACAACAAGCTAATGGGGACCGGCCGCTTTGCTCACGGTCCTGAAAAAGGGATGGAGTATCAGCTTGGCTATCTCTGCGGAATGATCCGCGGTGATGGAATGATCGGCTCATATCACTACGAGCGACCCGCCGGCAGCCGCGGGGGCAGGGATCAGCACCAGTTTCGATTGGCGCTGTGCGACATCGAAGCACTCGAACGAACAAGGGCCTATTTGCGCCACTTGCTTGTCCAGACATGTGAATTTCAATTTGCAGCGGCGAATGCGAACCGGAAGTCAATGCGCGGCATTCGAACCCATGCTCGGGCCGACGTGGAACAGATCCGGCAAATCGTTTCCTGGCCAAACCAGCCCACAAGGGAATGGCACGCAGGATTTCTTGCGGGATTCTTCGATGCCGAGGGCAGCTACAGTCACGGATCACTGCGCTTTTCGAACACGGATCCAGAAATGATCGTCTGGCTCGCGCGGTCGCTGAAGCTGTTCGGATTCAATATTGTCGTTACTCGCCAGGACCGAACGACCGGCAAAGCCATACACGAGGTGCGCATAGTCGGAGGCTTGGTTGAACACCTGCGCTTCTTTCATTCGACCGACCCAGCGATATCGCGCAAACGGGATATCGAAGGCCGGGCCGTGAAAAGTCACGCAAAACTCAATGTTGTGAGTATCGAGCCCCTCGGCAAGGCGATGCGTCTCTACGACATCAGCACCGGCACCGAAGACTTCGTCGCCAACGGCGTCGTGAGTCACAATTGCTACGCCCGCCCCAGTCACGCCTACGTCGGCCTTTCGCCCGGACTCGATTTCGAGACGAAGATCTTCTACAAGGCCGACGCCGCGAAACTGCTCGAAGCCGAGCTCGCCGCGCCGAAATACCGCTGCTCGCCCATCATGCTCGGCGCGAACACCGACCCCTACCAGCCGCTGGAAAAAAAGCTGCGGGTCACGCGCTCCATCCTCGAAGTCCTGTTGCGTTGCCGACACCCCGTCAACATCACCACCAAGAGCGCGCTGGTGGCGCGTGACGTGGACCTGCTCGGCGCGCTGGCCCGCGACGGCCTCGCGCGCGTGATGTTCAGCATTCCGACCCTGGAGCCCGACATGAAACGCATCCTCGAGCCGCGCGCCGCCGCCGCGGCGGCGAAGCTGCGGGCCATGCGGGTGCTCGCCGAGGCCGGCGTGAGCGTCGGCGTGTTGGTCGCGCCCATCATTCCCGTGCTCACGGAACATGAAATCGAATCAGTGCTCCAGGCCGCACGCGCGGCCGGCGCGTCGCTCGCGGGCTACACCATGCTGCGGCTGCCCTGGGAGGTGAAGGATCTGTTCCGCGAATGGCTGGCTGAGCATTTCCCTGATCGCGCCGCCCACGTCATGTCGCAGGTTCGGGCCATGCGCGGCGAACGGGACAACGACCCCGACTTCGGGACCCGCATGCACGCCACCGGGCCGGTCGCCCAGTTGATCCGCCAGCGATTCCAGCTTGCCTGCCGTCGCCTGGGATTTCCGGACGAGCGCAACAATAACCTGCCGACGAATCTTTTTCGGCCTCCGAGGCGTACTCACCCTCAGCTCGCGCTGGATTTCCCGCTGTAAATGGGAACCCCGCCTATGGCAAAGGGTCACAAAGTCGAGATGCTGCAACGTGGCATACTTGCCGCGCTCGTTGGAAAACCCGCATCTGATCCGGGGAGTTGCTCATGAACGCGATCCGCATCACCGGTGTCTGTCTCGGGGTGGTGTTCGCCAGTGGCTGCATGCAGGCGCGAATCGAAGAATCCCGCGAGCTCGCGACACCGATTGCCAAGGGCGAGCGGGTGGTCATCCTGGCCAAGCCGCAGATCGAAGGATCGGGTGCCGAGGATTCGTTCATGGATTGCGTCGGTGACGAGCTCGCCTCCGGGCGCCACGGTATCGCCGTCCACGACAACAACGAGTTCGTCGACAAGATGTTCCCGTGGTTCGAGCCGAGCACTGCGCCCAACAAGCCGGAGGCCATGAGCTCACTGCTGGCGCGTCCCGGCGTGGCGGAACGCGTCAGCGAAAGCGGCGTGCGTTATGTAGTCTGGCTCGACGGCAGCACGCGCAAGGTGGACGGTGGCGGGAGCCTGGCCTGCGGCGCAGCGCCCGGCGGGGCGGGCTGCATCGGCTTTGGATGGTGGCAGAAGGAATCCGCCTACGAGGCGACGATATGGGATTTGAAACAAGCCAAGTCCGCGGGTAGCGTCGGTACCAACGTCACCGGCACTTCGGCCATCGTCGGGGCCATCGTTCCGCTGCCGTTCATCGCGCGCGTGCAGGCAACTGCGTGCAATCGCATGTCGGCACAGTTGCGAAGCTTTTTCTCGGGAACCGACGGTCAGCCGGCCGGAACCCACTAGATCGAATCCGCAGGAGGTTCGCATGCGCAATCGACAACTGATTCTCGTCGCGCTCGCCGCGGCAGGTCTTGCGCTTGCGGGCTGCGCGTCGACCAGCAGTGGTGGCGGAATGCCCAGTCCTCCCTCGGGCGGCGGCTCGCCCGGTGGCGGCGGTGGTGGAGGCTTGCCCAGCCCTTCGGGCGGCGGCGGCACGCCCGGCGGATCTTCGGGCGGCGGCTCTTCCGGGATGCCCGGCGGCAGCAGCGGCATGCCCGGCGGTTCGAGCGGCATGCCGGGCGGCTCGACCGGCATGCCAGGAGGCTCCACCGGCATGCCAGGCGGCAGCACGGGAATGCCGGGAATGCCAGGGGGGTCGAGCGGCCTGCCTGGCGAATCTGGCAGCTCGGGCGACGGCTCCAGCAACGGGTCCAGCACCAGCGGCGGGTCGGCCGGCTCGAAGAGCGGCACCGGTCAGCCTGGCAGCAACACGCCGGAAGGTCCCGGCGGTTCGGGTTCGGGTGCGCAGACTTCCGAAGAGCGCCGCCAGTCCGCGGACAAGGCACTCGACGATTCGCTCGGTGATTTCGACAAGACGCTGCGGAAGGAACAGGAGCGCGTCGCCAAGGAGCGCGATGCGCGCGGCAGCGCCGAAGGCGACGGCGACGCACAGTCCGCCGACAGCTCGGGTGATGGCGGTGGTGCGAGCGGCAGCGGCACGCCGGGCACCCGCGAGGGCGACCTGCGCCAGGCCGGCAACGCCGGACAGTCCGGCAGCCCCGATGGCAACAGCCAGTCCGGGAACCAGGCCGGCAACAAGAGCGGCAAGAACATCGGCGGCGGCGGTGGCAGCGGCGGCGGTCCGCAGACCAGCGGCAATGACGACGACATCGTCGCCAAGCGGCTGCGCAAGGCAGCCGAGGAAGAGACGGATCCGGAGCTCAAGGAACGGCTCTGGAAGGAATACAACGACTACAAGAGATCGACTAGGTAGACGGGAGATCGCGGGGACGAGGTGAAGTCATGAGCGGCAAACTACTGGCAGGTACGGTGTTCGCGGCGGTGCTGTTGCTCACCGGTTGCGTGACCAGCGAGGTCAAGCCGATCCCCAAGGTCGTCGCGAAGCAGGCCACGGTGCACATTCCCGAGGCGGAGCTGCTCGACGTCGGCATCCGCGTGTTCGATCCCGGCATCCCCGAGAATCTCAAGGACGACGAAGAAGCCCTCGCCAAGAAGCGCATCTATCCGGACCTGCGCAAGGCCGAGGCGCGCTACATCCCGACGCTGCTGCGCGAGACGCTGGAAGGCACCGCCCAGTGGGGCGCGGTGCGCGTGATCCCGAACACCGCGGAGTTCGTGGACGTCATCGTCACCGGCCAGCTGATCGACTCCAACGGCGGCTTCCTCGCCGTCGACATCACCGTGACCGATGCCGCCGGCCGCGTCTGGATCAAGGACAAGCGCTACTCGAGCCTGGTCGACCTGGGCGCGTACAAGACCACCGCGTCCATGAAGGCGCGCGATCCGTTCCAGAACGTCTACTCCGAGATCGCCAACGACATGGTGGCGGCGCGCGACCAGCTGACCTCGCTCGATCGCGAGAACATCCGCAAGGTCGCCAGCCTGCGCTTCGCCGCCGATCTCGCGCCGGATGCGATGGCCAGCATGACGGCCAAGGACAAGAACGGCATCACGCAGATCGTGCGCCTGCCGGCGGAGAACGATCCGACGCTCACGCGCATCGAGAAGATCCGCGAGCGCGACACCGCCGTGGTCGACACCGTCAACGATTACTACGCGAGCTTCCACGACAACATGGAAGACTCGTAC
>DASTHJ010000581.1:0-5429 GCA_035718265.1 Steroidobacteraceae bacterium
CGGGTTGAAGCGCGCCGCGGCGTAGGCGTCCACGATGATGGTCTTGCCGCCGGCGAAGTCCGGCGTGAAGCGGAAGTCGTAGATGCCGCCGAAGGTGCCCTCGATCGTCGGCCGCACCCGACGCAGCAGGAAGGTGTCCGCAGTCTCGGACACCGAGTCGCCGCCGAATACGCGGCTGTCGGCGTGCAGGTTGCCGCGCAGGCGCACGAAATTGCGGTTGTCCGCGTTGCCGAACTGGAAGCGGCTGGCGTTGATCGTCAGGCGCGGCGCGCCGGCAGCCGCGGCGCCGGCGGTTTCCTGCTGGATCTCGAGCTTGCGCTCGAGCACGGCGAGGCGCTGCTCCTGCTCCTCGATCTCGCGGCGAAGTTCGTCGTGGTCGTCGGCCGCCGCGGCATTCTGGGCGAGCGCCGCGCCGGAAAATGGCAGCAGCGCCAATAGCACCGATGCGCTTGGAATGTTCACTGTCGTTCTCCTGGTCCTGGGGTTGCCACAAGGCCGGGAGAGCGTAGAAATGGCGGGGTTACGCCGTCAGTCGCGTGCGGGTCACGGCGCGGTTACGCCGCAGGCACATCTGGTTATCTGGTCATGAAGAAAAAAGAAACCCCCGGACGCCCGGGGCGTGGCGGGGGTCAAGCGGGGTCTGTCGGTCGAGATCGGAATCAGTGATCACGCAGGCTTGCCGCGTAGCAGGAAAGGAGACGCGCCGTGCGGCCGTTTTCACCGAGCGGCACGACGCTCCCACCCGCGCCGAGCGCGGCAAACAGTAGTTTGAGATCGTTCACCAGCTTGCTGCGCAGCTGGCTTTCCTGTTGCGGCGCCACGGCGCGCGCGGCCTCGACATCCAGGTCCTCGAGGCCCTGGCGTGATTCGTTCAGGCCGAAAGGCGCCAGGCGGGCGTCCAGGCTGCCCTGCACCGTGCGCGGGACTTGGTTGCGAGAGCTCATGGGTATCTCCTATGGCAGAGTTGCTGTCGGGACAATGTGCGCTACAGTGCCGGCACGAACAAACGCGCCTCTTAAAGCGCTCATTAGGAAAACTGACGTGACGACCGCCTACGCCCGCCTGCCGCTGAACGCGTTGCGCGTCTTCGAAGCCGTCGCCTCGCGGCTGTCGTTCGCGGATGCCGCCGAGGCCCTGCACGTCACGCCGGCGGCGGTGAGCCAGCAGGTCAAGTCGCTCGAGGACTACCTGCAGGTGCAGCTGTTCAAGCGCGCCGGCCGGCGCATCGAGCTCACGGCCGAGGGCCAGCAGCTGCTGCCGGGCGTGCGTCGCGGCCTCGACGAGCTCGAGGCTTCGATGCAGCACCTCAGGCAGCACCGCGCCGAGGGGCCGCTGCAGGTGACGCTGCTGTCCTCGTTCCTGCAGCGCTGGCTGTTGCCGCGCATCAATACCTTCAACGAGCTCGATACCGGCGTGGAACTGCGTTTCCACACCTCGCGCGAGGCCGTGGATTTCTCGCGCGCCGAGATGCACGTCGCCATCCGCATGGGACTCGGACGCTGGCCCGGCCTGCACGTCGAGAAGCTGCTCGACGAATGGGTGATCCCGATCGCCTCGCCGGCGCTGCTCGCCCGGTACGGTCCCGTGCCGCGCGGCGAAGACCTGCAGAATTTCCCGCTGCTCGGCAGCACCGACGAGCCCTGGCAGGCCTGGATCGAGAAGGGCGAGGAAGCCAGCTGGCTGGCGCGCGCGCCCATCATCGACGACTCGGCCGGTGTGATCGCCGCGGCCGAGGAGGGCATCGGCTTCGCGCTGGCGCGCTGGTCGCTGGTACAGCGCTCGCTCGAACAGGGGCGCGTGGTGCTCGCGGGCGACGCGCTGCTGCCGTTCCGCTTCTCCTACTTCTTCGTCTGTCCCGAGCCCTACCTGGTCATGCCCAAGGTCAAGCGCTTCCGCGACTGGATCTTCGACGCGGCGCGCTCCTTTCCCAAGCCGCACGACCTGTTCACGCGGCGTACGCCCAAGCCCGCGCCGCGCAAGCTGCAGGAAGCCTGATCGCGGCGCTCCCCTAGCTACCCACTTCGGGGTAGTTGGTCGTCATTCCTTAAGTTTTCATGATGCCGGTTTCAGGCATGCGGTTTGTCGATCGTCCATGCCGATCCCATGATGCCCCTCCAGCCACCCGGCTTCATGCATCAGGAGACGACGATGAGATACGAAACCCTGGCCCGCCACGCGGGATTCGCGCTCGCCGCGCTGGGCGCCGTGCTCGCGCTGGGCCTCACGGTCCAGTCGCTGCCCGGACTGGTGCGCTGAACACGTGCCCGCGCAGCGAGACCGCCTTGATGAGCGCCCACACCTGCCTGCCGGCTGACAGCCCGAGCTCCTGCGCGGCGCGCGCCGTGATGCGCGCCAGCAGCGTGGCCTCGCCGCCGAGGTCGAGCTCCACCAGCACGGCGCGCCCCACGTCCGGCGTGACGGACAGCACGCGCGCCGCCACGGCGTTGCGCACCGAGAGGCCCGCCGGGCGCTCGGTGGCGACGATGACGTCGCGCGCCAGCACCTGGATCTGGATCCGCTGATCCGGCGTTGCAGGCTCGTCCACCACCAGCCGCGCATCGCCCACCTGAACCACCGTGAGCCCGGCGTCGTCGGTACTCTCCACGTACCCCGCCATGACCGCACCGACGGCGTCGGGCCCCACGATCTCGCGCAACGCCGGATGGCGACTCACCGCGGCGAGCTCGCCGTCTGCCAGGATGCGTCCGGCATGCAGCAGCACCACGCGCGTGGCGAGCCGCAGCACCTCGTCGAACTGGTGGCTCACGTAGACGATGGGAATCGACAGCGCGTCGCGCAGCCGCTCGAGGTAGGGCAGCACTTCCTCGCGCCGCGCCAGGTCGAGCGATGCCAGCGGCTCGTCGAGCAGCAGCAGCCGCGGCTGCGCCAGCAGCGCGCGGCCCAGCGCGACGCGCTGTTTCTCGCCACCCGACAGTTCATGCGGCCGGCGCGCGAGCATCGAGCCCAGGCCCAGCATGGAAATCACGTCGTCGGGATTCAGCGGCGCGTCAATGCCGGCGGGCCGGCGCTTCGCGCCGTACTGCAAGTTGCCATGCACCGACAGGTGCGGGAACAGGCGCGCATCCTGGAACACGACGCCGATGCGCCGGCGCCGCACGTCGAGCGCGAAATCGCGGCTGGTGTCGACCAGCACGTCGTCGTCGATCTTCACCCGTCCCGAATCCGGCGGGAGCAATCCGGCGAGCAGCGCGATCAGCGTGGACTTGCCGCAGCCCGAACGCCCGAACAGCGCCGTCACGCCGGGCGTCGGCGCCTGGAAATCGACGTCCAGCAGGAACTCGCCGCGGCGTTTTCGCAGGTTCACGTGCAGCATCAGCGACCCAGCATGCGGCGCAGGCGCCGCGCGAGCAGTTCGGCCACCAGCAGGCCGGCGAGACCCAGTGCGAACGAGATCAACGCCAGGCGCGCGGCGAGCACATCGCCATCCGGCGTCTGGATGGCCGTGTACAGCGCGAGCGGCAGCGTGCGGGTCTCACCCGGGATGTTGGCGGCGAACGTGATCACCGCGCCGAATTCGCCGAGACCGGCCGAGAAGGCGGTCACCGCACCCGCCAGGATGCCCGGTGCGATCAGCGGCAGCGTGATCGTGAGGAAGCGATCCAGCGGACCGGCGCCGAGCGTCGCCGCCGCCTCTTCGAGCCCGCGATCGAGTGCCTCGAGCGAGATGCGGATGGCACGCACCACCAGCGGGAAGGACATCACGGCCGTGGCGAGCGCGGCGCCGGTACTGGTGAAGGCGAGCTGGATGCCGAAGTGCTCGTGCAGCCAGCCGCCGATGGGTCCGCGCACGCCGAACAGCACCAGCAGCAGGTACCCCACCACCACCGGCGGCAACACCAGCGGCAGGTGCACGAAGGCATCGAACACCGTGCGCCCGGCGAAGCGCGTGCGCGACAGCAGCCAGGCCACGAGCAGCGCGAACGGCAGGTTGAAGGCCACGCTGCGCGCCGCCACGGACAGGCTCAGCCGCAGGGCTTCGGATTCGGCCGGTGACAGCACTACGTGCCTTCCGGGTTGATCGCGCCGTCGCGGCCGGCGACCGCGCGCGCGCGCTCCGGCGGCACGCCCAGGCTGCGCAGCGAATACTCCAGCATGCTGCGCGCCAGCTCGCGCTCGCCCATGACCACGCGGCCCACCCGCAGGGCTTCGAGCGCCTTGAGCTCGCCGGCGCTGTGCGTGCGCACCACGATGTCGATGCCGGGCTTGAGCTCGCGCGCGCGTTCGACGATGCGCCGCGCCTGGAAGGCATGCGGTGTGGCGACCACCAGCAGCCGCGCCCGCTCGATGCCCGCGGCCTCGAGCATTCCGGGCGCCGAGGCATCTCCGACGAGCGTGGGGATGCCGGCCGCCTGCGCGCTGGCCAGCATCAGGTGATCGCGCTCGATGACGACGAACGGCAGTTGCTCCGACTGCAGCGTGGGCCCGATGCTGCCGCCGACTCGCCCGTAACCGACGAGAATCGCGTGCTCGCTCAGGCCCTGGACGCCCGACACCGGCGTGCGATGCCGCTCGGCGCCGCGGCGTTCCAGCAGCGCGAGCAAACGCGGCCGCGCCTCGAACCACCTGACGAGCGGCTCGACACCGGCGAAGGTGACGGGATTGAGCGCGATCGACAACAGCGCGCCGGCCAGGATGTAGTCGTAGCCGGTCTCCGGCAGCAGCCCGAGCTTCACGCCGAGCCCCGCGAGGATGAACGAGAATTCGCCGATCTGCGCGAGGCTCGCCGAGACCGTGAGCGCCGTGCGCAGCGGATGGCGGAACAGCAACACGATGACGAAGGCGGCCAGCGACTTGCCGACCATGATGATCGCGATCACGCCGAGCACGGCCAGCGGCTCGCGCAGCACCACGGCCGGATCGAACAGCATGCCGACCGACACGAAGAACAGCACCGCGAAGGCGTCCTTGAGCGGCAGCGAATCGTTGCCGGCCTGGTGACTGAGCTCGGACTCCGAGAGGATCACGCCGGCGAAGAACGCGCCCAGCGCGAACGACACGTCGAACGCGGCCGACGATCCATAGGCGATGCCGAGCGCGATCGCCAGCACGCACAGCGTGAACAGCTCGCGCGTGCCGGTGCGCGTCACGCGCATCAGCAGCCACGGCACGATGCGCGTGCCGACCACGAGCGCCAAGACCACGAACAGTCCCACCTTGGCGAGCGTGATCAGCAGCGCCACCCAGAGATTGGGGTGCGCGAGCGGACCGTGCAGGGCGTCCGTGCTGCCGCCCAGCGCCGGCGCCAGCGCCGGCAGCAGCACCAGCGCCAGCACCATCGCCAGGTCCTCGACGATCAGCCAGCCCACGGCGATCTTGCCCTCCGACGACTGCAGCGCGTTGCGCTCCTCGAGCGCGCGCAACAGCACGACCGTACTGGCCACCGACAGCGACAGCCCGAACACCAGTCC
>DASTHJ010000582.1:0-3926 GCA_035718265.1 Steroidobacteraceae bacterium
GCAGTATTCGCGGATGGTGCGATCGGAGGAGAACTTGCCGGAGCGCGCTGCATTCAGGATGGACATGCGCGTCCAGTTCTCCTGGTCGCGGTAGGTCTCGTCGACCAGCGTCTGACAGTCGGCGTAGGACTGGTAGTCGGCGATCACGAAGTACGGATCGTGCCAGAGCAGGTTGTCGACGAGCGGCTGGAACTGCGTGCTGTTGCCGCGGGAGAAGAAGCCGTCGCGGATCAGGTCGATCGCCGCCTGCAGCTCCTCG
The DNA here is from genome assembly GCA_035718265.1 of Steroidobacteraceae bacterium. Classification (GTDB taxonomy): domain Bacteria; phylum Pseudomonadota; class Gammaproteobacteria; order Steroidobacterales; family Steroidobacteraceae; genus CADEED01. Next base: position 260 of record DASTHJ010000582.1, read on the forward strand.
TTACCCTCCAGATAATCGTGCGGCCGGTAGCCCATCGAGCGCAGCGCCGCGATCTCGTGCGCCTCCAGGCCGAACAGGAAGAAATTCTCGAAGCCCACTTCTTCGCAGATCTCGATGTTGGCGCCATCCACCGTGCCGATGGTCAGCGCGCCATTCATCTGGAACTTCATGTTGCCCGTGCCGGAGGCTTCCTTGCCGGCGGTGGAGATCTGCTCGGACAGGTCCGCGGCCGGGTAGATGTGCTGGCCGTTGGTCACGTTGAAGTTCGGCAGGAACACCACCTTGATGAGGTCGCGCACGCCGGGATCGCGGTTGATGATCTCCGCTGCCGCGGTGATCAGCCGGATGATGAGCTTCGCCAGGTGGTAGCCCGGCGCGGCCTTGCCGCCGAAGAGGAACACGCGCGGCTGCATCGTGAACCTGGGGTCGGTCTTGATGCGGTGGTACAGCCCGATGACGTGCAGGATGTTGAGGTGCTGGCGCTTGTATTCGTGGATGCGCTTCACCTGCACGTCGAAGATCGCCGCAGGGTCCACTACCACGCCGGTGCGTTCCTGGATGTGTGCCGCCAGCGTGGTCTTGTTGGCGTGCTTGATGGCGCGCCACTCGGCGCGGAACTCCGGGTCGTCGGCCAGCGGCTCGAGCTTGCGCAGCTGGCCGAGGTCGCGGATCCACTCGTCGCCGATGCGTTGCGAGATGCACTCCGACAGCCGCGGATTCGCCAGCACCAGCCAGCGCCGCGGCGTCACGCCGTTGGTCTTGTTCGAGAACTTCTCCGGCCACAGCTCGGCGAAGTCGCGCAGTACGTCGCTCTTCAGCAGCTCCGAGTGCAGCGCCGCCACGCCGTTGATGGCGTGCGAGCCGACACTCGCCAGGTGCGCCATGCGCACGTAGCGCTCGCCCGCCTCGTCGATCAGCGAGAGCCGGCGGATGCGCTCCTCGTCGCCGAAGAAGGCCATGCGCACCTCGTCGAGGAAGCGCGCGTTGATCTCGTAGATGATCTCCAGCAGCCGCGGCAGCAGCCGGCCGAACATGCCGACGGGCCAGCGCTCCAGCGCCTCCGGCAGCAGCGTGTGATTGGTGTAGCCGAAGGTCTGCCGCGTGATGCTCCAGGCGCGCTCCCAGTCGAGGTTCAGCTCGTCGACCAGCAGACGCATCAGCTCGGCCACGGCCACCGACGGATGCGTGTCGTTCAGCTGGATCGCGAACTTCTCGTGGAATCGCTCGGGCGGGATCTTCTGCACCCTGCAGATACGCAGCATGTCCTGCAGCGAGCAGCTCACGAAGAAGTACTGCTGCTCGAGCCGCAGCTCCTTGCCGCGCACCTGCTCGTCATTCGGGTACAGCACCTTGGTGAGATTCTCGCTCGCCACCTTGGCGTTCACGGCGCCGTAGTAGTCGCCGCGGTTGAAGGTCGAGAAGTCGAAGGATTCCGGCGCCTCGGCCTTCCACAGCCGCAGCGTGTTGGCCGTGTTCACGTGATAGCCCAGGATGGGCGTGTCGTACGGAATGCCGTTGACGATGCGCTCCGGCACCCAGCGCGTGCGCTTGCGGTTGAATTCGTCGTACCACACCTCGGTGTGGCCACCGAACTTCACGGCCACGCACCACTCCGGTCTCGCGATCTCCCAGGGATTGCCCCAGCGCAGCCACTTGTCGGTCTTCTCCATTTGCCAGCCGTCGACGATCTCCTGCTGGAAGATGCCGAACTCGTAGCGGATGCCATAGCCGAGCGCCGGGATTTCCAGCGTCGCGAGCGAATCGATGAAGCAGGCGGCGAGACGGCCGAGGCCGCCGTTGCCGAGCCCCGGCTCGTCCTCGTGCGCCAGCAGTTCCTCGAGGTCCAGGCCGAGCTCCGCCACCGCCGTGCGCGCGGTCTCGTAGATGCCGAGGTTGATCAGGTTGTTGCCGAGATGCGGGCCCATCAGGAATTCGGCCGAGAGATACGACACCGTGCGCGAACCCTGCTTGGTGTAAGCCGCGGCCGTCGAGATCCAGCGCTGCATGATGCGGTCGCGCACCGCATAGGCCAGCGCCATGTAGTAGTCGGTCTTGGTGGCGAGCGCCGGGAACTTGCCCTGGATGTAGAACAGCTTGTCGAGGAAGGCGTGCTTCAGCGCTTCCTTGGTGAGCGCGCCCTGCTCCTCGTCGAAGAAATCGGCGGTCGTGGAGGCGCTCGCAAGATGGCTGACGGGAGTACTCATGATGGTTCCGGATGCGCTGCAATTTTCATGCAGCCAGGTGGCGCCGCGATTCTGCCCTGTGGACGGCGCCGATGCACCGATTGAATGCGAGCGCGGCACTGCTGGCGCGTTCGGGGTGCACGCATCGCGTGGCTATTCCTTGGCACGCGACAGCGGCGAGATCCTGGCGTGGGTCACCCCGTTGATATCGGCGATCGCGACGACCAGCGATTCGACGCCCCGCCTGCCGCTGACCTGGAAGTGGAGCGCACGGGATTCCCCTTCGTCGTCATTGTCGGATCGCTCGACCGTGAGCTCGCGGATGACGTAGCCATGGCCGGTACACATCTGCATGACCTTCTCGACCGCGCCCTTGCCGGGCGTGTAACGCACGCGCAGATCGGCATCTTCGGAGAGCATCCGCCGCGTCACGGAACTGAATCCGTACACCACCAGGAAATGCGCCGCCGTGATGAACACCGCGAGCAGCGGCAGGCCCGCGCCGCAGGCCATGCCGACGGCCGCCGTGAGCCATATGACCGCCGCGGTCGTCAGGCCCCGCACCACGTCCCGCTGCACGAAGATCAGGCCACCGCCGAGAAAGCCGATGCCCGAGACGATCTGCGCGGCCACGCGCGAGGGATCCAGCACCACCTCGTATTTCACCAGCACGTCGCCGAAGCCGTATTTGGAGACCAGCATGATCAACGCGGCGGCCATGCCGACCAGCGTGTGGGTGCGCAGGCCGGCGCTCTTCGCGCGAATCTCGCGCTCCAGCCCGATCAGCGAAGACAGCAACAGGGCCAGCAGCAATTCGCCGAATTGCACCCAGGTCTGGCCATGCGGCTCGGCAAACAGGAAATCTCGAAGATCCATGCTCGTCTCCCCCGGGGCGGTTCGCCTGCCGCCTAGGCCTTCGCCAGCGCCAGGGCGCCATACGGCGCGCGCTCGGCGCGCGTCAGCATGGCATTCGCCTCGTCATCGTTCTTGAAACGCTCCACCTTCGCATCCCATTCCAGCGGCCGGCCGAGCTTCATCGCGATCCAGCTCACGATGCAGGCGGCATTGCTGCGGTGGGCGACGTCGGCGGGCGCGAGCGGCGGCTTGCGCGACTGCACGCTCTCGAGCCAGTTCCTGTGATGCTCCCGGCTCACGGGCAGCGGCCGCATGACGCCCTTCGGGTCGAGGATCTTCGGATCGCTGGCATCGAGCGGCGGCAGGTCCGCGCCTTTCGCCTGCGGATCGCTGGACGTGGTGCCCGTGCCCTCGCGAGTCACCCAGATCCAGCCCTCGTCGCCGTAGAACTTGAGGCCGGTGTTGTACTTGTCCGAGACGTTGACCACGACGTTCTTCGGATAGTGCAAGGTGATGTCGTACGCGCCGTGCACGTTCCAGATGCGCTCCTGCGGCGGGAATTCTCCCCTGCCTTCCACCTTCGACGGCCCGGTGTGCTCGAACTCCAGCGCCCAGTGCATGGTGTCGTA
>DASTHJ010000583.1:0-6920 GCA_035718265.1 Steroidobacteraceae bacterium
GTCGCGCACCAGGGAGGGCGCGACGATTTGCAGATCGAGCCGCACGTCGGTGCGGCAGACGCAGCTGTTGTGCTCGTCGATATCGGGCCGGAACGCCTGGTGCGCGATCGAGCCTTCCGGGTTGAAGAACACCGAGCCGCAGGTCGTGCAGCGCAGCAGATTGAATGAGCCGTGCAGCTTGTAGAGGCGCAGCAGCGGCTTATCCGGCCGGGTGTACTCCTCGCCGTCTTCGTCGCGCCAGTCGAATCCCAGGTCGATGCTGCCGAGCTGGTACGCCCCCTGCTGCCACAGCGCGTACTCGATGCCGATGTCGTAATTGGTGGTCACGATCGCCAGTTCCTGCTGCTGACGGCGGATCCAGCGCGTCAACGCGTCCAGCGTATCGCTCTCCCGCTTTTCGCCCGGATCGTCGAGCGCGTACGCGCGATAGAAATTCTCCAGGAACACGTCGGTCATCGCCTCCTTCAGGAGGTCGCGGCAGCGCCGCAGTGTGCGCTCGTCCCCCATTGCCAGCGCTTCGCCCGCCAGCATCGAGTACTCGACCAGGGAGAACACGTCGGTTATGAGCGGCAGCTGGCCGGGCTGGAGGCGGTCCAGCCCGGGCAGCAGGCTGGCGAGGTAGCGGCGCAGCTCCGCGCGGTTCGCCGCGGCCGCCCGGCCGGCGGTTTGCGCGAACAGGTCCGTGTCCAGCCGCTCGCGCACCAGCGGCAGCAGCTCCGAGGTGAGCGGATAGCCGATCGCCTTGGAAGCGCCGGCGCCGGTGAAGAGCACGGTGCGCACGACGCGGCGATTCAGTAGCCCAGCGGATCGCCCAGGTCGATGACGTGCGCCGCCGCGCCGTCGCCGACCACGATGTTCTGGCCCGCGGCGAGCTGCGCCAGCACCGGAGCGATGGCGTGCTTCGCCGGCGCCCAGTCTTCGCGAACCTTGATCTTGCCGTTCTTCTTTTTCTTGGCCCGCTCCTTGGCCTGCTGCGTCTGCCAGTCGGCCTTGCGGCCCGCGTCGATCTCGGCGACCGGGTAGGTCAGGTGGATGGTGAAAGGGCTGTTCTTGCGCGCCTTGCGCAGCATCTCGAGGGTCTCGCGCTCCGGATTGCCGTGTTCCCCGTCGCCGGAGAACACGTAATGGTCGGCGGTGATGCGCCGGAAGAAATCTTCCTCCAGGTTGTTGGAGCTGCCGTGGTGCGGCACCTTCAGCAGCTCGACGTGCATCTTGCCGCCTTTCTTGAGCGCGCCGCTTTTCTCCAGGCCGGCGAGGATCTTGTCGCCGCGCGCATCGCCGGTCAGCAGCATGCGCTTGCCGTCGCACTCGGCCAGCACCACGATGCTGGACAGGTTCGGCACGGACTGGTCCACGTAGGCGGCCAGCGCGGCCTGCGGGTCCTTCTTCTTTTTCTTCTTCTGCGCCGCGACCCACTTGTCGTGCGCTTGCTGCAGCTTCTTCAGCTCCGGCTGTTGCGGGCCGGCCACCGTGAAGCGCAGTCCGTGACCGATGTCGACCGGGTCCTTGGCCGCCAGGATCAGCTTGCCGTTGGCCTCCGGGTTCACGGCCCAGCCGAGGGCCTTGGCGTCGCCGCGCAGCTTGCTGCCTTGCGCGATGCTCGCCAGCACCATCAGGGACGCGCGCGCGATCTCTTCCTCCTCGTCGTCCGCGCTTGCGCCCATGTCGATGGATGCATCGGCCGGCAGGTCGCCGCTCAGCGCGGCGGCGCCGAATTGGGCGGTCACTGCCGCGGTGAGCTCCTTTGGCGACTTGCCGAGGATGTTGTCGAAGCTGTTGTGCCACAGGCGCGCGACCTGCACGAGCGGCGTGCCAGGCGCGTCGCGCAGTTCCCGGGCGAGGTCGAGAATGCCCTGGATGTGGTCGTCGTCGACATGGCTCACCATCACCATGTCGACCAGCAGCGGCTGGCCCGGGGCGCGGCGATCGCGCAAATCCTCGAGGCGTGGCTTGAGGAACGGCTTGTACACGTCCTTCGGCCCGCCGTCGATGAGGATCACGCGTGGATTGGCTGCCGTCCCATAGTGCAGCAGCAGGCAGTCGCCCTTGCGCGCGCGGCGCACGTCCAGGCTGAAGATCATGGGTTCCCCCCTTAGACGCTCTGGAAGGCGCGTAGCACGTCGAGCATGCCGGCGCCCTGGAAGCTGCGCTCGCGGCCGAGATCGGTCGCGGTCGAGACCAGGATCTGCTTGATGCGCCGCGGCTGGCCGATGAATTCGGAGTAGCGCGCCATCAGCATCGCGGCGGCGCCGCTCACGTGAGGCGCGGCCATGCTGGTCCCGTCGAGGTCGCCCCACTTGTCCTTCTCGGCGATCGGAGCGCGGATGCGCTCGCCCGGCGCGACCAGGTCCGGCTTCATGCGCCCGTCGCCGGTCGGGCCCCGGCTGGAGAAGAAGCTCACCCCGTAGGTGTGCGGCCAATACCGGTGCGTCGAGCCCACGGTGATCACGCCGTCCGCGTTACCCGGATCGGTGATGCTGAAAGCCGCGTAACCCTCGTAGAGTCCGTCGGTGGTCTGGAAGTTCTGGTAGCCGCGGTTGCCGGCCGCCGCGACCACCACCACGCCGCTGTTCACCAGGCGCTCGCACTCGTTGCAGACTGGGGTGCGCCCGCACGCATAGTTGCGCACGTCGTGCTGGATCGACAGGCTCAGGTTCGCGCCGTGGATCGTCATGAACGTGTTGCGCTCGTTGATATGGCGGATGTACTGCAACGCGGCGATGATGGCGAACTCGGTTTCCTCCAGGTCCGGCGCGAGCACGCGGAAATCGTAAAGCTGGATGTCGGGGCACATGCCGTCCGACCACTCGCCGGCCTGCGGCGCCGGCGCGGCGGCCACCGCGGCGGGATCGGGCCGCTGCCCGCGGTACTTGTCCGCCGCCAGGATGCCGGCCACGTGCGTGCCGTGGTTGCCGCGTGGCGGCACCTCCGGATGGATTTCGATCAGCTTCTCGACCAGCGCCCAATTGACCGCGCGCTTCTCCGCCGCGTCCTGCGCCAGGCGCTTCAGGAAATCGTTCGCTTCGGCTTCGGTCGGCGGGTTGCGCAGCAGATCCTTGCGCGTAGTGAGGAGCTTGTGCACCGACTTCTTCCGCTTCGCGTCGTTGAACGCGTTGTCCAGGCTGATCACGTCGCGGATGCAAGTGAAGTCGAATGCCTTGCGCACGCGCGACTTGCCCTTGGCGTCGCGGAATACCTCGTGCTGCGCATAGATGCCCGAGTCGATGATCGCCCAGACCAGCTCGTTGCAGCGCACGGTGAACAGGCTGCGCGCCGAGTCCGCCTTGACCGAGGGCACGGATTTCCCGAGCGCCGCGCTGGCGCGCCGGTTGCGCGCCACGTACCAGACCACCGGCGCCTCGGGCGCCCGATCCAGCTCCTTGAGCACCTCTCGCAGTTTCTTGGCGATATCGTTCTGCGCCTTGTTCTCCAGCAGGCGCTCGACGAGCTCGCCGACCTGCGCCGCCCTTTTCGTGGCGCGCTGCTCCTGGGCCCAGAGGATGATCCCGGCGAGGGCGATGTACCGGGCGTGCGTCGGGATGTCCTGCATCGGCCGCTTGCTCACCACGTTCGGCAGGGTGCGCGCGGCCTCCAGGACCTCGGTGATCGCATCCTTGATGGAGCCGGGGTTGACGACGTAGTCGTCGATGGCGGATTCGATGTTCTTGTCGTGCCACCAGTAGGTCATGGGCACGATGATGCGCAGCACCTCGCGGAACGAAAGGCGCGCCGCGACGATGCCGTGCAGGTACGCGACGTCGGCGGATTCCTCCTCGTGCGCGGCATCCTTGCGCAGGTTCAGCGCCTCGGCGAGCCTGGACGCGACCTCGACCGCCGCGTTGTCGCGGTACGGAGTGATGAGAAGCTGCAGCTTCCTGAGCGGCGTCTTGGCATAGGCCATCCACACGTCGCCGAGGATCGGCGAGTCCTGCAGCTGGCGCCGGTCGTCCTCGGGCCCGAGCAGGATGAACTCGACCAGCTTGTGCGGGACCTCGATCGCCACGGCTCAGACTCCGCGCGGGTAGGGGAAACCGGTCGGCTTCTTCAGCGCCGGATCCACGTGCTTGCGCAGCGCCGCGTCACACACCGCGTAGCCCCAGTTGATGAGGCGCTCCTGCTCGTCGTCCTTCATGCGCTTCAGCCGCGTCTTGATCTGGGCGAGCGCGAGGGTTCTGTCGTGCGGGCAGGGCAGCGCGTCGGGCAGCTTGTAGTCGGCGATGTTGGTGCGGATGCCCCAGTACGCGCCCTTGCGCGTGCCGGCCTTGAACGAGTCGATGGTCTCGCGCTTGCGCAGCGAGCGCACCTGGTTGTCGATCAGGTCGAGCACGCGGTACGCGTGGCGCGGCCAGTCGGTCTTCGGCTCCTCCTCCGGCTGCATCAGCCCGCCGGCATCGCTCACCAGCACGGTCTGGTACGACTTCCACACCGTCTCCAGCCCGAGGTTGTCGTAAACCCCGCCGTCGGTCAGGAAGACGTGCGTGGTGAAGGGCGGGCGCTGCAGGTCGGTGCCGGTGCCGGGCGTAAACGCGCCGTCCTCGAAGCGCATTTCCATCGGCGAGAGCACCGGCGGGAACGCCGAGGACGCGGCGACGGCGCGCGCGACGGGAATCGCGGGCTTGTCGATCTTGCCCACCCGGTAGTCCCACGCGTAGGGCCTGGAAAAGCGCCACAGCACGCCGGATTGCACGTTGGTGGCGTTGATCACGAAGCGCGGCTTCTCGGGCAGGTCCTGCAGCGTCTTGTCGCCGAACAGGTGCTTCCGGTACGCCGCTGCGATGCGCTCGCTGATGGTGCCGGGCAGGAAGATGCCGCCGATGATCGAGTCCGCGTCGATCGTCTCGCTCGCAAGCGCGCGCAGCGGCGCCACCACCTTCGGCACGAAATCGGCCTGCACGCGCGCCGGATCGAACGACAGTTCGCGCCACGCGAGGGCGAGCGTCGCGGCGGTGATCGAGCCGCCCGAAACGCTGGACACGCGCGCCAGGTCCTTGAGCACGCCCGCCTCGTAGAGGCGCCACAAGGCGCCGATGTGGAACACCATCGCGCGGTATCCGCCGCCCGACAGGCAAAGGCCGATGCCCGGAACGGGCTGCTTCCCCTCGTCGCCTGGGATGAACTGGACCGGTTCTTGCGGCATGGGCTCTCTCCTCGACTCGACCCGATGCCAGCCTACTCTAGCGGCGCCGCACTCGCGCCGGTCCGGCGCGCGGCCTATTTCGCCGCGGGGTTGTGACCTAAGGCACTGACAAGCCGGGTTTGCGGTGCGCGTTCGGCGCCTCGCGGATCGGGCGGATCGGCCGGATCTCGATCGAGCCGATCTGCGCGGGCGGGATCCGGGCGGCGAGCTGGATCGCCTCGTTCAAATCCCTGGCCTCGATCATGTAGAAGCCCGCGAGGCACTCCTTGGTCTCGGCGAACGGGCCGTCGGTGACCGCGACCTTGCCGTTACGCACGCGCACCGTGGTGGCGGTGGCGACCGGCTGCAGCGCCTCCGATGCGACGCAGTGGCCGCTCTCGCGCACCGACTGGTCGAACGCGAGGCAGTGGAGATCGTCGACCTCGCGCATCTTCTGTTCTTCGCCGTAAACGAGGCAGAGGTACTTCATGGATTTTTCGTTCCGGCGATCACCATCCACGACACGCCGAACTTGTCCCGCACGCCGCCGAACGCCTTGGCGAAGAAGGTCTCGCCGAACGGCATCTGCACCTTGCCGCCATCCCCGGCGAGCGCGTCGAAGCGCCGCCGCGCCTCGGCCTCGTCCCTGGCGTTGTAGGTGAGGGAAAAGCCCTGGAAGCGCGGCTCGCCCGACTCCATGCCGTCGGAGGCCATCACCGCGCTGCCGCCCACGTTCATCGAGGCGTGCATCACCTTGTCGGCGCTGCCCGGCGGGTTGTGCTCGGGCGAGGGGTTGTCCTTGAAGCGCATCAGCATCTGGACCTCCGCGCCGAGCGCCTTGCGGTAGAACTCGAGCGCCTCGTCGCAGCGGCCGTTGAAGAACAGGTACGGGGTTGCCATCGGTCGCCTCCTTACTTTTGCAGTCCGATCTTGCGCGCCTTCTCGGTCGCCGGACTCTCGCCGAAATCCTGCAGCTCGAAGAACGGGCGTACCTCGATCTCGGCCTCGCCGCCGTCGAGCGACGGGTTGGGGAAGCGCTTGGTCCACGCCAGCGCTTCCTCGCGCGACTTCACATCGATGATGGTGTAGCCGGCGACCAGCTCCTTGGTCTCGGTGAACGGCCCGTCGACCAGCGAGCGCTTGCCGTTCTTGCCGTACTTGATGCGCCAGCCGTGGCTGCTCGCGCGCAGGCCCGCGCCGTCGACCAGGATGCCGGCCTTCGCCATCTCCTCGTGGAAGCCGATCATTTCCGACAGCAGCTTCTCGGTGGGCATCTTGCCCGCCTCGGAGTCCTTCGTGGCCTTCACCAGAATCATGAATTTCACGACGCCTCCTTTTCCACGTGGCGCGCGAAGCTCTTCAGGATCGCCTGCCAGCCCTCGCGCTGCATCTCGAGCGTGTTCTCGCCCTCCGCCTCGAAGGTCTCGCGCACCAGCACGCCGCCCGGCTGCTCGGCGAACTCGACCTTGACCGCGCGGCCGTCGGCGATGCGGTACTCGATCAGCCGGTGCGGCGCGATGCGGGTGTAGGTGCCCTCGAAGTCGAAGCCGAAGCTGCCGTCCTTCGCCTCCATGCGCGCGGTGAACTTGCCGCCTTCGCGCAGGTCGACGCTGCTCGCGGTGGTGTGCCAGTCCGCCGAGGCCGCGTTCCACTGCTTGATGGCCTCGGGATCGTTCCAGGCCGCCCAGACGTCGCCCAGGCCGGCCTTCACTACGGTTTGTACGGTGATGTTCATTGGGTCAGTCTCCTTTCATACCCTGGTCGAACGGCCGGCGGCCTTTTCGACAACCACGTGCATCGCGCC
>DASTHJ010000584.1:0-4344 GCA_035718265.1 Steroidobacteraceae bacterium
CGATAGCTGGATCGGCTGGATGGAATCGATTTCGATGCTGCCGACGCCGAGGCTGTCGTAGCGGTGGCCGGCTTTCACGCGCGGGCTGTGCCAGATGCGGACGCTGCAGGTGATGTCGCCCCGCTGGACGGCGGGGCGCAGGCGGCGGGTGAAGATCATGCGGTGTGGGATGCGCGTCGCGAAGCGGCGGTGCCGTTGGCGGCGGTCGAGCTCCGTCCCCATTTGCCAGGAAAGGGGGACTGTCCCCATTTGCTAGGAAACGGAGAATGTCCCCATTTCCTCACCATCAAAGCCGCAAGCACTGCTATCCCTATCCAATCAAAGCCGCCGCCGCCCTTCTTCTTGCCGCCACCACTGCTGCTGCCGCCACTCGACGGCGGGGGCGGCGCGCTCACGTTGACGGCGATCGACGCCGCGTTGTTGCCGGGCGTGGAATCGTTGAAGGCGTTCAATACGATGTTGCTGGTGAACGTGCCGCTGGTCACCGGATTCATGTCGATGTCGATTTCGCGCGAGTCGTTGGGAAACATCACGAGGATCGTGCATTGCAGGCTGGCGGTGCCGGTGCAGATGAAGCCGTCCGACTGCACGAACAGCAGCGTCGCGAACGACGGCAGCGGGATGTTGACGGTGACGTCGCGCGCCATCTCGGCGCCGTTCTGCACGGTGATGCGCGGCAGGGTGAACATCTTGCCGGGCGTGCCGGTCAGCGTGCTCTGCGCCACGGTCAGGCTGATGTCCGACTGCCCGAGCGTGAAGATGGGCACCTGCAGCTGGTTGTTGAGGAAATTCGAATCGCGCAGCGTCGACACGCTGATGACTCCATAGCCAGTCTGCGCCGACGACACGGCCCGGAATACCGCGCGCACAGGAATCGCCGCATTGGCCGGAAGATCGCCCAGGTTGCACTTCGCGCCGGGCACAGTCTGCGAGCAGTCGAACCCGGTGACTTCGAGGGAATCGACGGCCAGTCCGCCCGTGCCACCCGCGAACGGCATGACCGCCACTTCGGGCACCGGGTTCTTGCCGGTGATGATGGTGGCATCTACGGTGGTGGTCTGGCCGACCAGCAGCAGGCGTTCCTGTTGCGGACCATTGATGCCGACGTCGAGGAAGGGACGCACCTGCAATGGCGCCTGCACGACATTGTTGTCGGCATTGCCGTCGCCCGTCACCTCCGCGGTGAGCGTCGCCTGGTAATCGCCCGCGACGTCGGATACGAACGTGTAGGCGATCACCGCCACCGAGTTGAGGTACTGGTTGGCGTCCGGGGTGAACGATCCCGTGCAGTGCCCACGCTGGGTGGTGAGCAGTTCGCAGGTCCAGCCGAGCGGACCACCACCGCTCATCTCGATGGATTGCAGGCGCATGGGTGCGGGCAGCTCGATCGTGCCAGTCACGTTCTGTGCCGGTTCTATTCCCGTGGTCGAGATGATGAGGGCCGCATCGCCAGTCACGCCCTCGTCGACACCGAAATTGGCGCTGGCGCTCGCAACCACGTCGATCTCGTAGTTCGCATAGATGTTCGTGAAGACACTCGCGCGCCGGTAGTTGGGGTCGACGCCCCAGCGCACGGTGGCGTCCAGGAACGACGCAGAGTCCGTCTCGATGTGGAAACGCACGACCACCGTGCGCACGTCACCTGGGTTCAGATTGCCGAATTCGCAGGTGAAGGGCGTACCGGACGCGCAGGTGATGCCCTCGGTGGTCACCGATTCGATGACGGCCGAAAACGTCTTCTGCAGGGTGAATTGCACGGCCTCGGAGGGAAGCCGGCCCATCGCGTTCAACGTGTAGGTGATTTCGTAGGTGTTGCCGAGGATGGCGCGCAGGTCCTGGGTGGAAGCCTGCAGGCGCACGGACTGCTCCGGGTCCACGGTCACCTGGAGCGTCGCGGTATTGTTGGTGGGATCCGCATCGGTCGCCAGGTCGAGCAGGTGCACGGCGGCGCCGAATGAAGTCGCGTAGTTCGGTCGGCTGCGCAGCGTGATGCGCGTCGATGCGCCGGCTTCGATGTCGGCGAGATCGCAATGCAGGGTACCGGTGACGACCGAGTCGATCTGGCAGGTGTGCGGGCCGCCGTCGAACGATTCGATCGGGAAGCCGGTGGAGATCTGCACCCGGCCGCCCTGTGAGGCCAACGTCGAGCGGTCCGTGGAAAACACGTCGACGGTGTAGTCGATGGGATCGCCCACGTACACGTTTGTGGGTTGCGCCGCGATGCTGACGGCCAGGTCGACGCCGGACTGCACCAGGATCAGCAGCGAGACCGAGTTGTTGTGGGTGATGGCATCGCCGTCCGCGGTCAACAAGGCGTCGAGCGAAAAGCCGCCGGACGCGATGCCGGTGACGTTCAACGTCAGGGCGCGCTCCTCGGCGACCGCGAAGTCGCCGAGCGTGCAGGCGAGCAGCGGCGGCGTGAACGTGCAGGTGGCACCCGGGATCGTCGCGTCCTGCGGCGGGAACCAGGCCGGGAAGGCGAACTGCAGCTTGACGTTCGTGGCCGGCTGATTGCCCTGCGAGCGGATCGAGAACGGCACCGAGAATCCGCTGCCGTTGCTGATGGGTAGATAGGGCGACGGCGGCAGCAGCAGCGCCAGGTCCGCATCGCTCGCCGGCGCCAGGCAGCGGCCGCGCGCGGCCGCGACCGTCAAGGCCATGCTGTCGAGGCTGCACTGCGAGAACTGCGAGCTGCCGTTGAGCTGCGGGGACATCAGGAAGGTCGTCGGCGTGCTCGAGCAGGCGCCCGGCACGCCGTCGTGCTCCGCGCCGAAGTTGTGGCCGATCTCGTGGGCCATGACCAGCGCGCTGAAGAACTCGCCGGTCTCCGAATCGCTGAGCGAGACGCCGGCGCCGACGTCGCACAGCACGTCCAGGAAGGCGATGCCGAGCACGTCGTCGTTGAGGTTCTTGCCGGTCATGAGGTGCGCGAGTCCGGCGGCGCGCACGGCGGGATTGTTCTCGCGGTAGGTGGAAAGCTGGTCGAGCAGCACGTCCGCCTGGGTCGAGGTGAACGGATCGGCGTCCGCGGGCACCAGGCGCGTTTCGGACGGCGTGAGGATGACGCCGACCTGTTCGGTGAAGATGCCGTCGACGACGTTGAGCCGCGCGATCATGGAGTCTTCGGAGTTGGCGCCGAACTGCGCCTGGTAGGCCTGGTCGGCGATCAGCGAGATGCTGAGCGTGTCGAGGTCGCCGGCAGTCTGCGCGCTGGCGCGCAGCTCGGCGATGAGATTCTTGTATTGCTGCAGGCCGGTGGTGTCGCGCTTCGTGCTGACGCCTGCGCTCGCGCTCGCGCTCGCGGCTAGCTCGTCGGAGAGTCCGCAGAACTCGGGCGGCAGGCCGTTGAGCGTGTCGGACAGGCGATAGACGACGGTCTGGTCGGGGCTCGCGTCGAGCGGTGTGGTGAGGTGGCGCGCGATGCTGCCGTAGCGGGCGATGACGTAGATGTCGTTGCCGTCCCAGATCGCGCCTTGCATGCCGTTGCCGACGCGCGTGAGGCGCACCCAGGATCCGGCGACGCCGGTGATCCTGCCGCGCAGCACGCGCGGCAGCGTGCGGCCGGCCTTGCGTGCCATCGACTTGACGAGACGATCGTTGCTCTCGAGCGTGAGCGGGAAGCGGCGGCCGTAGGCGTCGAACTCTGCCTTGCCGGCGGTGGCTGGAATCGCCACGGGCTCGGCGAACTTGATGGACATGGGCGGGGCGGCTGCGGCGCTTGCGGCCAGGGCCCATCCCACGATCCAGGCCGCGACTCCTCTCCCTGCGCGCATATCGGCGACTCCCCGCCTGGCGGCGGTGTTTTCTATTTGCCGCCGATCATATGCCACCGGGCGGCGGGACTCATCAGGACGTGCGGGGGTGCTGAAAGTGATACCGACGGTGAGGAAATGGGGACAGTCCCTCTTTCCTAGCAAAGAGGGACTGTCCCCATTTTGGCGGCCTGGATGAAGGCTCGCAGCTTCGGCGCCATCGATGCCCGGCGCGGGAAATAGACGAACAGGCCCTCCTCCCGCATTGCGGCCTCGGGCAGCAGCCATTTCAGCCGCCCGGCGCGCAGGTCCTCACGCACCATAATCTCGGATAGATAGGCGATGCCGACGCCGGCGAGCGCCAGCTCGCGGACGGCCATGGCATCCGTGATCACGGCCGAGCCGCTGGTCGCGACCTTGGTGTCGCGGCCGTTCTCGACCACGTCCCATACGTACAGGCTGCCCGACGCCTGCAGCCGGTAGCCGATGCAGTTGTGCTGCGCGAGATCGGCCAGCGATTCCGGCTCACCCTTGGCGCGTAGATAGTCGGGCGCGGCGACCATGATCATGTCGAACGGGTCGGTGAGCCGCA
>DASTHJ010000585.1:0-2057 GCA_035718265.1 Steroidobacteraceae bacterium
GGCACAGTGGGGCATCAAGCTTTTCAGCAATGACGAGCTCCGGCAGAAGATGGTCGATCAGACCGTTCCACAAGCCGAATACCTGGGTTTGACCATCCCGGATCCGGACCTCAAGTGGAATGAGGAAAAGGGCGGCTACGACTACGGCACCATCGACTGGTCGGAGTTCTACAACGTCGTCAAGGGCAACGGTCCCTGCAATCGCGATCGCCTGAAGACCCGGGTCGATGCGCACGAGAGCGGCGCATGGTTCCGCGACGCGCTCGTGGCCTATGCCGACAAGCAGACGCAGCGGTCCGCTGGCGTGGCTGCTTGAGCCCCAGACGATCAGGAGTCATTGCATGAAAAAGGAATGGCCGTTGTGGGAAGTATTCATCCGTAGCCAGCACGGTCTTGCGCACAAGCATGTTGGCAGCCTGCATGCGAGCGACGCCGAGATGGCCATTAATCACGCGCGGGATGTCTACACCCGTCGCAATGAGGGCGTGAGCATCTGGGTCGTGCGCTCCGTCGATGTGGTAGCCAGCAGCCCTGACGAAAAGGCACCGCTGTTCGAGCCCGCCAACAGCAAGGTTTACCGGCATCCCACGTTCTTCCCGATGCCGGAAGAGATCAAGCACATGTGAGGACTTCCGCGCGGAAGTCCGGAAGAGATCAATGTCGACCGATACCGTTCAATATCTGCTGCGCCTGGGCGACAACGCCCTCGTCCTCAGCCATCGGCTTTCCGAATGGTGCGGAAAGGGGCCGGCGCTCGAGGAGGACATGGCGCTGGCCAACACCGCTCTGGATCTGCTCGGACAGGCCCGACTCTGGCTGAGCCATGCCGCCGAGTGTGAGGGCGCTGGCCGGGACGAGGATGCTTTGGCGTACCGGCGGGACGATCGCCAGTTTCGCAATCTGCTGCTGGTCGAGCGACCGAACGGCACTTACGCCGACACGATGGTGCGCCAGTTTTTCTTCGATGCCTGGCACCACCTTTTGCTGCAGAAGCTGTGCCGTTCGACCGACGAGCACATCGCGGGCATCGCGGCCAAGGCGATCAAGGAGGTGGAGTATCACCTGCGCCGCAGCAGTGATCTGGTCGTGCGCCTCGGTGACGGCACGGAGAAGAGTCATCAGCTGATGCAGGCCGCGGTCGACGAACTCTGGACCTACACCGGCGAGATGTTCGACGGTGACGAGCTGGAGGTGCGCATTGCGGCTGCGGGCATCGGCGTCGATCCGAGCCGGCTCCGCGAGCTGTGGCTGGCCTATGTTCGAGAAGTCCTGAGCGAGGCGACGCTGAAAATTCCGTCCCCCGAGGCCTTCATGCAGCGTGGCGGAAAACAGGGGCGCCATAGCGAAGCACTCAGCTACCTGCTCGGCGAAATGCAGTCGCTACAGCGCGCGTATCCCGACGCTCAGTGGTAGAACGCATGCTTGCACCGTCAGACGCAATCGCGCCGCGGACTCGCCAGATCTGGAACTGGCTGGCGGAGGTGCCGGACCCCGAGGTCCCCGCGGTGTCGGTGGTCGATCTCGGCATCGTGCGCGACGTGAGCTGGGATGGTGATCTGTCGCAGGAGTGTCTGGTCACTGTTACGCCGACCTACTCCGGCTGCCCGGCCACCGAGGTCATCGCCGAGGCGATCGTGCGGAAATTGGAGGCACAGGGCATTCCGAAGATCCGTGTCCAGATGCGCCTCGCGCCTCCCTGGACCACGGATTGGCTGACACCGGAAGCGCACGAGAAGCTGCGGCATTACGGCGTCGCGCCACCGGTCGGCAAGGCCGCAAACACCGAGCATGTCGTCGATCTGAGCCGGATTCGCCACGGTGGCCTCGCAGCGCCGGCCGTGAACTGTCCGAACTGCGGATCGAAAAATACCGAACGCACCAGCGCTTTCGGCTCCACGCCCTGCAAGGCGCTGTACCGCTGCAATGCCTGCCGGGAACCGTTCGATTACTTCAAGTGCCATTGAGGGCTGCAAAGCAATGAGCAAGTTCCACGCTCTTCGTGTCGCCAGCTGTACGCCGGAGACGCGCGACGCGATCGTGGTGACCTTCGAGGTTCC
>DASTHJ010000586.1:0-3538 GCA_035718265.1 Steroidobacteraceae bacterium
GCGCCAGCCATGCGAACAACGCGCCCAGCGAGCAGAACAGCAGGCATTGCCACAGGTGATCGGCGAGCGCCGCGAGCATCGCCGTCAATTCGCGTGGATTTCGAGATCGAAGCGCGAGACGAGCAGTTTGTCGACCAGGCCGCGCAGCGCGAACGGGTGGAAGTCGGCCGGCTCGCGGATGCCGCCCGGCACGTGCGCGCGGATGTCGTAGCGTGCGGTATCCATCCAGGGTCCGCCGCCGAGCACCCGGGTGACCGGCACGCCGTAGGCGACCGCGATCAGCTCGCGCAACGAGGTGTTCTGGATCGTGACTTCATGTGCGGAGACGTCGAGGCGCACCGGCGCGCCTTCGCCGCGCTCCAGCGCATGCACTTCGACAATCGAATCCCAGAGCAGGCGCGAATTGACCGAGGCCAGCTCCTGGCTGCGCGCCGCACCGTCCATCGCACCGGAGACGATGGGCAGCGTGGCCACCAGCAGTGTGCCGACCGAAAGCGCGAAGGCCTTGGTGAAGCCCAGCGCGGCGGGTGTGCGATTGCCGAGGATGGCGCGCACGCGCGCCGTCAGATCGCCGGCCAGCGCCGCCATCGTGTGACGCGAATGCGCGGCCGCGCAATGCCGGCAGACCGCGAGGATGCCCGCGGCGTAGTCGCGCGGATCGTGGCCGCGGTCGATCACCGCCTCGTCGCAGGCGCGCTCGCGCTCCTCCATGAGTCGCCGGCCGACGAACCACACCAGCGGATGGAACCAGAACAGCGTCTCGACCAGCCGATGTACGTTTGCCTTGAGATTGTCGTGGCGCGCGATGTGCTCGCGCTCGTGCGCCATCACCGCGCCGAGCTGCGCAGCGGTCAGCCTCCGGAGCAGCGCGGACGGCAGCAACACCACCGGATGCAACACGCGCACCACGCCCGGCTCGATGTCGGCGTCCGTGATGCGCGCGTCCGGCAATGTGCCCGGCGCCGACCGCGCTGCCCTGGCCAGTCGCCCGGCCGCGCGCCAGTCCTGAAACCAGCGCCACGCCAGGACACACCACACCAGCATCCAGATGATCGTGGCGGCGATCCAGGGCAGCGACGCCCGCGCAGATGGCGTGGCGTCCAGCAGGATGCCCGGGGAGATCATCGGGGTCGCCGCCTGCACCGCGGCAATGAAGAAATCCGGCTGCGACTCTCCGGGGGTGATCAGTCCAGCCGTGGCGCCGACGAAATGCAGCGCCGAAAAAGGCACCAGGAACTTGACCGAGGCCAGCATCCACAGCCAATGGCGCACGGCTGCGCAGTTGGCGCGCAGCAGCAGCGCGATCGCACCGATGACGACGACGAACAGCGTCGACTGCCACAGGTGATCGAGCAGCGCGCCGATCATCGGTTCCTGTCCTTGTCCCGGGACGCGCGCGCCTGGTGTGCATCGAGCAGCTTCTGCGCATCCTCGATGTCCTCGTGCGAGATCTTGCCCATCTCCACGAGGTGCGCCATCACCGGGCGCGCATTGCCGCCGAACAACCCCAGCAGTTCCTTGAGCAGGCGCGTCTGCACCGAGGCACGCGTGGTCGTGGCTTCGAAGACGTGCGCATTGCCGATCTTCTTCGTGCGCCGCACGGCGCCCTTGGCTTCGAGCCGGTACACCATGGTCTGCACCGTGGTGTAGGCGGGCTTGTCGCGCCGCGCGACGGCCTCGTGCACTTCGCGGATCGAGCACGGTCCGCGGCTCCAGAACTCGGACATGATGCGCAGCTCCAGCGCGCTCAACTTGGGTTCGGCCACGGGCGGCTCCTACTACAAGTGGCGCCGAGTCTATGACACGTGTAGTAGAAAAAGCAAATGCGCGCTACGCGGCGGCTGGCGCGGGGCAGCGCAGGCCACCGAACTTCTCCACCATGATGTCGATCAGCGCGCGCACCTTGCAGGAGGCGCTGCCGCCCGGCGGGCGCACGACGTATACGCCGGCCTCGGGCATCGGGTAGTCCGGCAGCACGGCGGCCAGCGCGCCGCTCGCGAGGTGATCGGCGATCAGGAAATCCGGCAGCAGCGCGATGCCGAGCCCCGCGAGCGCGGCGGGCACCAGCGCTTCGCCGTTGTCCGCCGTGAAACGCGCGCTCGGACGCACGGTGATCGTGCGGCCTGCATGCACCAGCGGCCATTCGTCGTTGATGCGATTGATTGCGGAATGTGCCCGCAGGTCCTCGAGCGTGCGCGGCGTACCGTGCTTCGCCAGGTACGCGGGGCTCGCGACCAACCGGCCGCCGAACGACGCGATGCGCCGCGCCACCAGGCTCGAATCCTCGAGCGTGCCGAGCCGGATCGCGGCGTCGAAGCCTTCCGTGACGAGGTCCACGAGTTGATCGCTGTAGGAGGCCTGCAGCTCCAGCTCGGGATGACGGCTCGCGAGCTCGGCGAGCACCGGCGCGAATTGGGTGGGCCCGAACGACAGTGGCGCGGCCACGCGCAGTCGACCGCGCACCTTGCCGTCCGGCGAGAGCGCATCGCGCGCGGCGTCGGCTTCGGCCGCGATGCGAATGGCGTGCTCGCGAAAGCTGGCGCCGGCTTCGGTCAGCGTCGCGCCACGCGTATTGCGTGCCAGCAGGCTGGCCTGCAGTGATTTTTCGAGCCGCGCGATGCGACGACTGACGATGGACTTGCTGACCCCCAGACGCACGGCCGCAGCCGTGAGACCCCCGGCATCGGCAACTGCCACAAAGGCCTGAATATCCTCGATTTCCATGCTTGTGTTCCAGATTATGCGACAGCGAGTTGCATTTCAGACGACTAGTAGAACGATTTCCGGAACAGCAACATGCCGCCAGGCCATCTGGAAATCAACAGAAAGGAGAAGAGGCATGAAGTCCCTGCTCGTCATCAACAGCAGCGCCGCCCGGGAGGGATCCGTTTCCCGCACGCTGGTCGAAGAGGCGGTCGCGCGCCTGCTCGAGTCGAATCCATTTGCGGAAGTGGTGCGCCGCGATCTCGGCGCGAATCCGCTTCCGCACCTCACCACCGAAACACTGAACGGCGTGCGCGGCACGCCGACGACGGCCGCGGAGTTGCGTGCACGTGAAGTCTCCGACGAACTGCTCGCGGAGCTGCGCGCCGCCGATACCCTCGTGATCGGTGCGCCCATGTACAACTTCGGCTTGCCGACCAGCCTGCGCGCCTGGTTCGATTACGTACTGCGCGCCGGCGAGACCTTCTCCTACTCGGAGGCTGGACCGAAAGGGCTGCTCGGGGGCAAGCGCGCGGTCGTCATCGAAAGCCGCGGTGGCCTGTACAGCGAAGGCCCGGCCAGTGCCATCGATTTCCAGGAGCCCTACCTGCGACACCTGCTCGGATTCATGGGCATCACCGACGTGACGTTCGTGCGCGCGGAGAAAATCGGTTTCGGTCCGCAGGCGCGTGCCACGGCGCTCGAGCAGGCGAAGGCGCAGATCGCGCAGCTCGCCGGCGAGCCGCTGGAACTCGCGGCCTGAAGACGCGAGGTCAGGCGTCGCGCAATGCCACGCCTGGATCGGCGAGCTTCGCCGGGTCCGGGCGCGCGCGCG
>DASTHJ010000587.1:0-3254 GCA_035718265.1 Steroidobacteraceae bacterium
CCGCTCGACAAGTACGTCGAGGAGTTCAGGTCGAATCCGAAGGCCGTGGCGAGTTTCATGGCCACGCGCACCTCGCAGAGCCTGCATTGCGTGCATTCGGATGACGGCGGCGTGGTCACCAGCTTCGGCCAGATCGCGGCCAGCGAGTTCTGGATCAACGCCGGATTCTTCTGCCTGCGTCCGCAGATCTTCGACTTCATCGAAGAGGGCGACGAGCTGGTGGAGAAGCCCTTCCAGCGCCTGATCGACAGGAAGCTGCTCAACGTGCACCGCTACGGCGGCTTCTGGCAGCAGATGGACACGTTCAAGGAGAAGATCATCTACGACCGCATGGAAGCGCAGGGCAAGTGCCCGTGGATGGTCTGGCGCGGCGGCAACGGTCACGGACACGGCAACGGTCGCTGATGCTGGATCTCAGGCTCAACCTGCCGCGCGGCCAGCAGCCGCATTTCCTGTTCATCGGCGCGCACAGCGACGACATCGAGATCGGCTGCGGCGGCACGGTCATGGAGCTGCTCGCGGCCTATCCGCGCGCGCGCCTCAGCTGGGTGGTGCTGAGCTCCGACGGCGCCGATGCCGGCAAGCGCGCGGCTGAAGCGCGTCGCTCCGCGAAGCTGTTCACGCGCGGCAAGGGGCGCCTCGAGGTCTTCGTGCAGGACTTCCGCGGCGCGTTCTTCCCCGCGGAGTTCGTGAAGCTCAAGGAATTCTTCGAGGAGCTGAAGCCTCTCAGGCCGGACGTGGTGTTCACGCATTGCCGCGAGGAGCTGCACCAGGATCACCGCATCGTCGGCGAGCTGTCGTGGAACACCTTCCGCGACCACGCGATGTTCGAGTACGAGATCCCCAAGTTCGACGGCGGGCTGGGTTCGCCGCAGTTCTTCGTGCCCGTATCGGCCCGCAACACGCAGCGCAAGATCGACCTGCTCATGAAGGTCTTCGCCACGCAGCGAAGCAAACGCTGGTTCACGCCCGAGACGTTCCGCGGCCTGATGCGCCTGCGCGGCGTCGAGTGCAACGCGCCGGACGGCTACGCCGAGGCGTATTACGCCCGCAAGGTCGTGCTGGCGACGGCGGGGGACCGCAAATGAAGTTCGACCAGTCGAATGCCCTGCGGCCCAGATTCCACGCGCTGATTCCCGGCGGCGCGCACACCTATGCCAAGGGGGACGACCAGTACCCCGAAGGCATGGCGCCCTACATCGTGCGCGGCGCCGGCTGTCGCGTGTTCGACGTCGACGGCAATGAATTCATCGAGTACGGCTCCGGCCTGCGCGCCGTGACGCTGGGCCACGCCTATGCGCCGGTGGTGGCTGCCGCGCGTGCGCAGCTCGAGCTGGGCGTGAACTTCGTGCGTCCCGCGCGCATCGAGCTCGAGGCCGCGGAGCAATTCCGCGAGCTGGTACCCGGCGCCGAGATGGTGAAGTTCTCGAAGGACGGGTCGGACGCCACCTCGGGCGCGCTCAAGCTGGCGCGCGCGCACACCGGGCGCGACCTGGTGGCCGTCTGCGCCAACCATCCATTCTTCTCGGTGGACGACTGGTTCATCGGATCGTCTGGCATGCCGGGTGGCATCCCGCAGGCCGTGCGCGACCTCACGGTCAAGTTCAACTACAACGATCTCGCCAGCCTCGAGGCCCTGTTCCAGAAACACCCGGGCCGGATCGCCGCGGTGATCCTCGAGGCCGAGAAGGAGACGCCGCCCGCACCAGGTTTCTTCGACGGCATCCGCGCCCTGTGTGACCGCCATGGCACCGTGTTCATCCTCGACGAGATGATCACCGGCTTCCGCTGGCACAACGGCGGCGCGCAGGCTCGTTACGGCATCCGCCCGGATCTCTCGACTTTCGGCAAGGCGCTGGCGAACGGTTTCTCGGTATCGGCGCTGGCGGGACGCCGCGAGCTCATGCGGCTCGGCGGGTCGGATCACGACCGCGAGCGCGTGTTCCTGATGTCCACCACGCATGGCGCGGAGACCCACGGCCTCGCGGCGGCCATCGCGACGCTGCAGACCTATCAACGCGAGCCGGTGGTCGAGACCCTGTGGAAACGGGGCGAACGGCTCGCGACGGGCCTGCGCCAGGCGGCCAGCGCGGCGGGCGTGGCCAATGAAGTGCCCATCCTCGGCCAGCCGTGCTGCCTGGTGTTCGGCTCGCGCGACGCGGCCGGCCAGCCTTCGCAGCCCTTCCGCACGCTGCTCATGCAGGAAATCCTGCGCCGCGGAATCCTCGCCACGTCGCTGGTCGTGAACTACTCGCACGGCGAGGCCGACATCGACGCCACCATCGAGGCGTTCGCGGAAGCGTTCGTCGTCTACCGGCGCGCGCTCGACGAAGGCCTGGGCAAGTACCTCGAGGGCCGCCCGGTCAAACCGGCGATCCGCAAGTTCGCCTGAACGATCTCAACCATTCACATCGCGTCCAACCATGCTCAAACCTGAATTCTGGAAAGGCAAGAAAGTCTTCGTCACCGGCCACACGGGCTTCAAGGGGAGCTGGCTGTGCCTGTGGCTGGAACACCTCGGCTCCAAGGTCACCGGCTACGCGCTCGATCCGCCGAGCAACCCGAGCCTGTTCGAGATGGCGGGTATCGCGAAGTCCACGGACTCGCACCGCGGTGACGTGACCGATCGCGCCTCGCTCGAGAAGGTCATGACGGCCGCGAAGCCCGACATCGTGATCCACATGGCGGCGCAGTCGCTGGTGCGTTACTCGTACGACAACCCGCTCGAGACGTTCAACACCAACGTCATGGGCACCGCCAACGTGCTCGACGTCGCGCGCCGCGTGCCGTCGATCAAGGCGGTGGTGTGCGTGACTTCCGACAAGTGTTATCACAACGTCGAGTGGGTCTGGGGCTACCGCGAGACCGACCGTCTCGGCGGCCACGATCCGTACAGCGCCAGCAAGGGTGCGGCCGAGCTCGTCGTGCAGTCGTTCCAGTCTTCCTTCTACGGCAAGGAGAAGGGCATCGCCGCCGTCGGCAGCGCCCGCGCCGGAAACGTCATCGGTGGCGGCGACTGGGCGCTCGATCGCCTGGTGCCGGACATCGTGCGTTCGCTGCTCAAGAACGAACCCACGCTGATCCGCAATCCGCAGGCCACGCGTCCGTGGCAGCACGTGCTCGAGCCGCTGCACGGCTACCTGATGCTGGCCGAACGGCTCTACACGGACGGCCACGAGTTCGCGAGCCCGTGGAACTTCGGGCCGCCCGAGTCGAGCGAAAAGACCGTGGGCTGGGTCATCGAAAGGTTGTAC
>DASTHJ010000588.1:0-2686 GCA_035718265.1 Steroidobacteraceae bacterium
AGCGGCGCGGAAGTGCTGCGCGACTGGCAGCCGAGTGGTGACCCGAACATCTGGCGGCACGAGCTTTCCGGCGCGCTGTTTCCCGACGCGTACAACCCGTTCGCCATGGTCATGATCGCGGGCGACTGGTCCTGGCTGAACACCGCCACGGTGGACATGGGCCCGTACTTGCGGCGTCGCGGACTCATCTTCGTGGATGGCAAGCCGCTCGAGCCGATGGAGCAGTATCGCGAACTCGGCGACGTGCCGCTGCAGCCGGCCGAGCCGCCGAGTAACGGCTTGCCGGGACGTCAGCGCGGCGGACCGATCATGCAGGAGATCGGTGGCTCGCCGCGGTTGCGTTTCTGGGTGGAGCACCAGGGCAACGTGCTCTACATAAGCACGCCGTCCGATCCAGCGTCATCCGCGATCGAGGCGACGACGCGCGAGCAGGCGTTCGCGCCGCAGCACGAGGGTCTGGGCTACATCCGCATCAAGGGCCTGACGTTCCAGCGTGCTGGCAACGCCTATCCACCGCCGCAGCGTGGCCTCGTGTCCACGCGCGGCGGTCACCACTGGATCATCGAAGGCAACACCATCGAGTGGGCGGGCGGCGTCGGTCTCGACATCGGCGCGCCGCACTGGAGCCACCCCGTTCCGGACGCGGGCGACTCGCAGATCGTGCGCGGCAACACCATCCGCTACATCGGCGTCGAGGGGCTCGGCGGCATGGGCACCACGAACACGCTGGTCGAGGACAACCTGTTCGAGTGGATAGGCTGGGAGGACGCCGAGCGCGGCTGGGAGGCGGCCGGCGCCAAGTTCCACCGTGCCCGCAACCTGCTGTTCCGCCGCAACGTGGTACGCCACATCCGCCATGCGAACGCGCTGTGGCTGGACAGCGGCAACGTCAACAGCCGGATCACGAACAACGTATTCGCCGACGTGCTCACCGTGAGCGCCGCGATCCACATGGAGATGAACCGCGAGCCGAACCAGATCGACGGCAACATCGTCTGGGACGTGCGCAACGCGGAGCCGGGCACGCCTGGCCAGCGCGGTGCGGCGGGGTCGGGCATCTTCCTGCATGCATCGGAGCGCCAGGTCGTCACGCGCAACCTGATCGGCCGCTGCGACAATGTCGGCGTGTTCTCGGTGCTGCGGCCCGAACGACGCAACGCGGGCAATGGGCAGGGGTTCCGGATCACCGACAACCTGTTCGCGCGCTGCGAGCATGGCGGCATCGTCTTCCTGCACGAGGCCAACCAGGCAGACGGCAATGTCTACGCAGCGATGCCGGAGAAGTTAGGCGCATTGGCGCAGGGGGATGACCTTCAATGGCTGGATCTTGCCGGCTGGCGGGCGCATGGATGGGACGAGAAGGGCAAGGTGGCGCAGGTCGACGTCCGGTTCGATCCGGACCGGCTCGAGCTGACTATCGAAGGGAACCCCGATGTTCGCGTGAAAGGGCTGCCGTGGCGGATTCCCTCGCGCGCGGTGAAGGTCGATCCGCGCGAACACCGCTGAGTGGGGATTGGGTGCCGGTGTAACTATCCCCAGGGGACTTGGCCAGTCGCTGAATGCGTGACGTTCCAGCTGGAACGTCCGATGCACCGTTTTGAAGCGCAATATCCCAGAGGGAAACGTCATGAACTCACGTACCACCTCGAAGCACGCCGCCACCTGGATCCTCGCGCTGACCTGCCTCCCGCTGGCCGCGAACGCCTGCAGCTGCCGGCGCGAATCCTTGAAAGCCGTGTACGACCGTTCCGCCCGCGTGTTCCTCGCCGAGGTGGTGAAAGTGAAGCGCACCCGCGCCAGGCCCAGGCACGATGACACAGTGGTCTACAAGGCCGTGCTCAAACCGAAGCGCGCCTTCAAAGGCCGCAACCCCGGCACCTTCACCATCAAATACGAAGTTCTTGCCAACCCCGTCATGGTGGACGGCGTCGAGACGCTGGTCGTCGGTGGCTGCTACCTGCACCTCGAAGCAGGCGACGAGTATGTCGTCATGCACAATCCCGGCGAATCGCTCGACTGGCCGGACTGGTGCTCCGGCAATTTCTTGAGCAGCTCGCGGATCGAGATGGACGCCCTGGAAAACCTACGGTGAACCCGACCGCCGTGAGCCTGGACTGAACTCGCTGCCCGTCTTCCACTCCGGCCGCCGCGCGGCGTCTGCAACCAGATCCCCTCGACGAGGTGCGCAGCAAATGTCGTTCCCGCTGGAACGTCTGTACCGCGCTGTGAAAACCATCACTGACCGCCGCGGCCGATGGGCATAACTTCACCCCATTCCAGGCTTCCCGCGGTCGCGATCAGTGAAACCCGTAGTCGCGAAAATCACTTCTTTGTTCCTGGCTGCCGCGGGCCTGCTCGCGGGGCAGTCCGCGGCGGGTGCGGAGTATCTCGAACGCCTGGACGTGCGCAATTTCATCGACTCGATGCACGAGGAATACGGCATCGAGATCACGGAGCTCGAGCGGGTCATGGGCGCGGTGCGCTACCAGCCGGTGGTGGTTCGGCTGACCACGCCGATGCCGAGCTCGGCACCGTCGCCGGTGCGCTCCTACGCGCACTACCGCGCGAAGTTCGTGACGCCGGAGCTGATCTCCACGGGCACGCGCTTCTGGGTGGAGTACGCCGAGTACCTGGAGCGGGCCGAGCAGGAGTACGGCGTCCCACCTGAGCTGATCCTCGGCATCCT
>DASTHJ010000589.1:0-5358 GCA_035718265.1 Steroidobacteraceae bacterium
GCCGCGCGCGTTCATCAGCGCGCCGAGCGCCAGCGCCCGGTCATTGCGCTCGCCCACGGCGCGCGCCGCCGCCCAGCAGGCGAAGAATTTCCCGAAGATGGACGCGACGAGGATGCCCGCCGCGACCCACAGCAGCAGCGGTGTGTTCACCAGCGTGAGTCGTGTGTTGAGGCCGGAGTACGCGAAGAACACGGGCAGCAGGAACACCAGCGTGAAGGGTTCGAGCAGCTGGCGAACGCGCTGCGCAAAGATGCCGCGCGGCATGACGCAGCCGATCAGGAAGGCGCCGAACACCGCGTGCAGTCCGATGGCGTCGGAAACGTAGGCCGAGAGGGCGCACAGGATCAGGGAGATTGCCAGCACCGTGGGACTCAGGGGCTCGCCTGCCTCGTGCTGTCGTTCGGCGAGGCGCCCGAGCGCCGCAAACAGCCTGCGGCCCGGCAGGAGCAGCACCGCTGCAAGCACCACGCCGCCGAGGATCGCGGTGGCGGCGATGCCGGCGCCGGCGCCCAGACTCGCCAGCACCACGGCCACGATGCACCACGCGACGGCGTCACCGATGGCGGCGGCGGACAGCGCCTGCGTGGCGATCCACGTTCCTTCGAGATGGCGGTCGTGGATGATGCGCGCGAGCACCGGAAAGGCCGTGATCGCGATGGCGGCACCCAGGAACAGCGTGGCGTCGAAGCGCGTCACGCCGGCCGAGAACAGTCCCGCGTCCATCAGCCATGGCGTGGCGAGCGCGGCGATGACCAGGGGTACGACAGTGCCGGAGACCGACACCGCGACCGCGCCCCTGGCATGCGAGCGGAATTCCTCGACACGGAATTCGAGCCCGACCAGGAACATGTACAGCGCGATCCCGGTCTGCGCGACGGCATCGAGAACCGGCCGCGACGCGGCCGGGAACAACCACTGCTGCAGGTCGGGCGCGAGCGCGCCCGCCAGGGAAGGACCCAGCATCACGCCGGCGATCATCTCGCCGATGACCTGAGGCTGGCCGAGCCAGCGGCGCACGGCCCAGCCGCACAGGCGGCAGGCCGCGAGGATCACGGCGAGCTGCAGGAAGAAGATCACGGTGGTGTCAGGCGGGGAAAGCGTCGCGAACGCCCACGCGCATGGACCACCGGCCCGTTCATGTCTTGGCGGACGCGGTCTGGCCTTCCCTGCCTGACATCGTCCAGACCTCCGGGTTCGCCGGCGCGTATTGCTTCACGAAGTCGGCGTGCTGCGGAAGCGCGTTCACGATCTCGGCGACCTTGGCGCGGTAGCGGTTCATGAAATCCTTCACCTCGCGCGAGTCGAGCTGCGCGATGTGGTGCCAGGTCCGCGGCTCGATGTGCTGGCCCATCAGCACCGACACCCAGGAGTCGATGGTGAACAGCTCGCCGTCGCGCTTGTAGAGATAGCCGCCCTGGCGGAACAGCTCGACGCGTTCACGCAGACTCTCGGGAATCTCCATCTCGCGGCATTCCTTCCAGAATGGCGCGTCGTCGCGCTGGTTGTAGTGGTAGTGGAAGGTCACGAAGTCGCGGATGCGCTCGATCTCGTATTGCGTCTGCGCGTTGTAGTGGTCCACCAGCGGCCCGGCCATGCCGTCCCACGGGAACATGTTGAGGATGCGCAGCACGCCCGTCGTGATGGTGTGGATGCTGGTGGATTCGAGCGGCTCGATGAAGCCGGCCGAGAGGCCGAGCGAGACCACGTTCTTGTTCCAGGCCTTGACGCGCCGGCCCGCCTTGATGCGCACCAGCCAGGGGTCCTTCACCGGCGTACCGCCGGACTCGCTCAGCAGGCGCGCACGCGCCTCGTCGTCGGACATGTAGCGGCTGCAGTACACCACGCCATTGCCGACGCGATGCTGCACCGGGATGTTCCAGCGCCAGCCCGCCGTGTGGGCATAGCAGGCCGTGTACGGCGCCGCGGGCTTGTCGACGATGGTCTGGAACGCGACGGCGCGGTCGCACTTCAACCAGTGCGAGTAGTCCTCGTAGCCGGTCTTGAGCGCGCCTTCGATCAGCAGCGCGCGGAAACCCGTGCAGTCGATGAAGAAATCACCGGGGATGATGCGGCCGTCCTCGAGCTCGAGCGACTCGATGTAGCCGTCGCCGTCGCGCGTGCGCACCTGGCGGATCCTGCCTTCGGCGCGCTTCACGCCGCGCGCCTCGGCGAGGCGGCGCATGTAGCGCGCATACAGCGCGGCGTCGAAGTGATAGGCGTAGTTGACGCGCGGGTTCTCGCGCAGCGCGAACTTGTCCTTCACGGCCGCGAGCCACTCGTAGCAGTACTCGCCGAGCGGCACCTTCAGGCCCTGCGAGCGCGCCTGCAGCCAGAAGTTGTAGAACTCCGCCACCCAGTTGGGCTGGCCATGGCGGCCGAAGGGATGCAGGTACCAGTCGCCGATGCGGCCCCAGTTCTCGAACCAGATGGCGACCTTGAAGGTGGCCGCGCACTCGCGCATGAACTCGCGCTCGTCGATGCCCAACAGGTTGTGGAACGTGGTGATGGTTGGCACCGTGGACTCGCCCACGCCCACCGTGCCGATCTCCTCGGACTCCACCAGCGTGATGTCGAGCAGCGTGCCGAACTGCTTCGACAGCGCCATGGCGGCGACCCAGCCGGCGGTGCCGCCGCCGGCAATGACGACCTTCTTCACCGCGCGGGGCGCGGTTTCAACGTTGCTCATCCAGGAACCCCCTTCGAAGCGGCGATTATGGGGACATTCTCCGTTTCCTAGCAAAAGGGGACAGACCTGATTCCGGGGAACGATGCCCGGTGACGTTGTTCAAGGTCGTATTTGCATCGGGCGACGGTGCGACGGCCGAAAGCGGGACGCGCCGGCACTTGTCCGAGGCCTGTCCCCGTTTGCTAGGAAACGGAGAATGTCCCCATTTAGCCAGCCTGCACGCTCTGCAGGAATTCCTCGTGGGTCGGCAGATGGGCGACCATTCCGGCGATGGCCGCGCGCGCGGTCTTCAGCGAGTCTGCGATGTGCGCGTAGTCGAGGTTCTCGACGCGCGGATTCCAGACCGAAGGATGGATGCCCATGCCCTCGAACACCGACTGCCAGCTCGACGCGCGGAACAGCTCGTCGACGCCCTCGCGCAGCGCGCCGTTCGCGCGGAACAGCTCGATGCGCTCGCGCAGCGTGTCGGGCAGCGGGATCCTGCGGCACCACTGCCAGAACGGTGTGTCCTCGCGCGCCGTGGCCGCGTAGTGCAGCACGATGAAATCGCGCACTTCCTCGAAGTCCGCGATCATGCGCCGGTTGTACTCGCGCAGCAGCGCGGCATCGCAGTCGCGATCCGGGAAGTAGCGCAGGAAGAAGTCGATGCCGCGCGCGATCAGGTGGATGGACGTCGCCTCCAGCGGCTCGATGAACCCGGACGACAGGCCCACCGCCAGGCAGTTGTGCTTCCAGAAGCTGCGGCGGTGCCCCGTCGTGTACGGGATCACGCGCGGCTCCTCGATGCAGGCGGCATCGAGCGAGCGCAGCAGCGTGGCCCGGGCCGCGGCATCGCTGCAGAAGCGGCTCGAATACACGTAGCCCTGGCCGACGCGCCGCTGCAGCGGGATGCGCCAGCTCCAGCCGGCCGGTTGCGCCGTGGCGCGCGTGTACGGCAGCAGCGCTCCCTTGTTCTCGGTCTTGCAGGCGACCGCGCGGTCGCAGGGCAGGTAGTTCGACCAGTCGACGCTGTCGACGCCGAGCGTCTTGCCGATGAGCAGCGCCCGAAAGCCGGTGCAGTCGATGAAGAAGTCGGCGCTCATCGACTCGCCGCTCGCCAGCTTCACCGACTCGATGAATCCGTCCTCGCGCTGCGCGACCTCGACGACCTTGCCCTCGGTGCGGCGCACGCCGCGCGCCTCGGCGTAGCGACGCAGGTACTTGGTGACCAGCAGCGCGTCGACGTGCAGCGCATAGTTGGCGCCGCCGATCGGCGTGTTGCGTGCCTTGGCCGGGTGGAAGAAGCGGTTCTGCTCCGCCATCACGTTGCACGGCGAGAACTCGGCGAGCGACTGCGCATCGCCGTGCGCGCGCGCCTTGAGCCAGCACTGGTAGAAATCCTGGTTGGCGATCGGCTTGCCGATCACGCCGAACGGATGGAAGTACGAATCGCTGCGCTCGCGCCAGCCGACGAACTTGATGCCGAGCTTGTAGGTGGCGTCGGTCGCCTGGATGAACTCGGCCTCGTCGATGCCGAGCCGCTGGATCAGCGTGACGAACGGCGGCACGGTCGACTCGCCGACACCGATGGTGCCGAGCTCCTCGGACTCCACCAGCTCGATCTCGCAAATCTCGCGCTTGAGGTGCTGGCTCAGCATCGCGGCCGACAGCCATCCCGAGGCGCCGCCGCCGACGATCACGATTTTCGAGAGGGGTTTCAAGACCAGGTCCGCGTTTCCATCAAGGCCCGGGAACCACCCGGGTGGCGCGTATTGTAGTTGGAGTACGCCCCGGCGCTGGCCCGAATGAACATTTCCCGCAGCCGGGGCCCCGGACGTGCCCCCGCGAGCTCAACCGCCCCCGCCGGGAGTGCCCACGCGCTCCCGCACGGCCGTGCCCGCGCGCTGCAGCGCCAATACGCTGACGTCGCCCGGCAGGGCTTGCAGCAGCTTCTCGACCGCCGCGAGGCCGCGGCCGACCAGCTTGCGTGCCTCCTCGGCGCGGGCCTGCGCGAGGTACATCTCGGCGCGGTGGATGTCGATGCTCGCCAGCGCGAAATCCACCTGCAGGTCCTCACCGTGCTCACGGACCTCGTGCAGGGCTCGCTCGCTGGACTCGAACAGCGTCGCGGCCTCCTGCAGCGACCCGGTCTTCACCAGCGTGTTCGCCAGGCCGACGTCGTTGATCGCGCTCACCAGCCGGGCGCGCACGTCGAGCGGGTCGCGATGCGCGAACACCGCGGCGGCCTGGCGATACAGGCCGGCGGCGCGCGGATAGTCGCCGTGCCCGTAACAGGCGTCCGCGAGGTTGAGCCGCGTCTCGGCGAGACTCCATTGATAGCCGGCGTTCCCGGGTTCGAGCGCCAGCAAGGCTTCGTCGGCGGCCATGGCCTTCTCGAGCAGCCCGCGCGACCAGGCATAGGCTTCTTCGGGACCCAGGCCCTGCGTGCCCATGATGGCCGCATTGTTGTACGCGCCGGTCAGCGAGCTGAGGCCGCGCGGATCGCCCGGATGCGCGCGCGCGTACGCCTCCACCACTTCGATCATGCGCGTCAGCGAGGCGCGCGCCTCGGCCGTGCGACCGAGATTGCCCAGCACCTCGGCGTGATTCGAACGGCTGTTGCCGATCAGGCCCATGGCCTCGAACTCGTCGGTGACCAGCGATTGCATGGCCTCGGCGACCGCGACGTTCTT
>DASTHJ010000590.1:0-3600 GCA_035718265.1 Steroidobacteraceae bacterium
CCGCCAGCGCATTCGCACTTGCAGTCCGCCCGATCACCGCTTACACACCCGCTCGCGAATCTCGCACGCTGTCCCGATCGTTCGTCATTCATTCTCGACGACGCCATGCAGCCGAAGACGTTTCTCCAGATCGTCAAGACCGCCGCGCAACGCTGGCTCGAGCGCGATGCCTTCGAGCACTCGGCCGCGCTCGGGTTCTGCACGCTGTTCTCGCTCGCGCCGCTGGTCATCATCGTGGTGTCGATCGTCGGCATCGTGTTCGGCGAGGACGCGGCGAGCGGCAAGATTTCCTCGGCCATCACGGATCTCGTCGGCGCGCAGGCCGCGGCGGCCGTGGAGGGCGCGGTGCGACGCTCGCGCCTGCAGGAGGCGGGCCTGCTGCCGACCATCCTCGGCATCGGCGCGCTGGTCTTCGGCGCGACCACGGTGTTCGCGCAGATGCAGGCCGCGCTCAACAAGTTCTGGGGCGTGAAGGCGCGGCCGGCGCGCAGCGGCATCATCACCTTCTTCATGGTGCGGCTGCTGTCGCTCGGCATGGTGCTGATCATCGGGTTCCTGATGTTGACGTCGTTCATCGTGAGCCTGGGGATCACGGGCGTGATCGAGTACGCGCGTTCGTGGATTCCGATTCCGGGCGCCGCGGTGGTCGCGATCGACCTGGCCGTGTCGCTGGGGATCACGACGGTGCTGTTCGGCATGCTGTTCAAGGTGCTGCCGGATGTGAGCATCCGCTGGGCGGACGTGTGGCGCGGCGCGTTCATCACCGCCGTGCTGTTCGCGATCGGCAAGTACCTCATCTCGCTGTACCTGACGCACGTGGCGACCGCCTCGACCTACGGCGCGGCCGGTTCGCTGGTGCTGATCCTGCTGTGGGTGTACTACTCCTCGCTGATCCTGTTCTTCGGTACTTGCCTGACGATCGCCACCATCCTGGCGCGCGGCGACGAGGTGCGGCCGAAGAAGACGGCGGTGCGCACGCGGGTGGTGCTGGACGAGGGGGCCGGAGCGTCCAGATAGAACGTGGCGCCTTCGCCACGTGCGACCGGTGGTGATCCATCGTCAAGTGGATCGTGTCGCTCGTTTCGTGAACCGCGGTCAGTTTTGCGCGAATTTTTCCCGCGAAGATCCGTAAATCTTTTCCGGAAAGGGTCGATAACGATCTCGGTGTCCCTGCGCATTGGGGAACTGAGCTGAACGCGGGCACCGCGCCGAATGACCGAATCCGACCGACGAAAACCCTCCCAGTCCGGCGGCCTGCTGTTGCTGGGCATCCTGCTGACGCTGCTGGCCGTGGTGGGGCATCGCTTCCTGCCGGAGCGGCGGCTGACGATCGACAGCGCGCGCCAAGGCGCCAACTTCTTCCCGGTCGAGAGCGGCAGCGGCGTGCAGGCGAAGTTCGAGTGGATCGACCAGCCGCATTTTCACTACAGCTGCCAGTTTCCGCAGGTGACCGTGCTGCAGGGCTGCGGCTTTGCGTACATGCTGACGTCTGGTGCGGATGCGAGCCGGGGCATCGATCTGTCGCGCTTCCGGACCTTGAACCTGGCGGTGCGGTACACGGGGCAGACGCAGTATTTGCGGGTCGGCATCCGCAACTTCGACCCGAGGTTCTCGACGGTCGAGGACCTGAATTCGCCGAAGTTCAACTTCGTCAACATCCCGCCGCGGGATCTCGCGCAGCCGATCTCGATCAGCCTGAGCGAGTTCGCGGTCGCCGAGTGGTGGACGACGGCGTACAACCATCCGCGCGAGTACTCGCGGCCGGACCTGAGCAATGCCACCGTGCTCAACATCGATCTGCAGGGCGAGCTCGGCGGTACGCGGCACGAGATCCAGATCGACAGGATCGAGTTCGTGGGCGACTGGATCAGCGCGGAGTACTGGTACCTCGGCATCCTGTCGCTGTGGATGGTGCTGGGCACGGTGTATGGAACTTCGCAGTGGCTGCGCATGCGGCGCAAGCAGCGCCTGCAGCGCGAGAAGATCAGGAAGCTCGAGCACGAGAAAGAGAAGTACCAGAAGCTCTCGACCGTCGATGCGCTGACCAATGTGCTGAACCGGCACGGCATCGACCAGTTCATCGCGGCGCTGCGCGAGTCGCGGGTGCCGGCGAGCGTGATCGTGATCGACCTGGATCATTTCAAGCTGATCAACGATCAGCGCGGGCACTACGGCGGGGACCGGGTGCTGCGGACGATGGGCGAGATCCTGCGCAGTCATTCGCGCAGCACCGACGGGCTGGGTCGCTGGGGCGGCGAGGAGTTCGTACTGGTGCTGCCGGGGACGAGCCTGGGGATGGCCGTGGAGCTGGCGGAGAAGCTGCGGCAGAAAATCCACGACACGGACTTCTTTCCGCAGGATCCGCTGCTCGTCACGGCGAGCTTCGGCGTGGCGGCGTCGAGTGCCGATCAGAGCTTCGAGGATGCGTTCCGGCAGGCGGACCAGGCGCTATACCTGGCCAAGAGCCGCGGCCGCAACTGCGTCGTCGCCGCGAACGAAGACCAGATGCACAAGATGACCGGCGCGCGCAGGAGCACCTGGGCGATGATCAGCGGGCGCTTCAAGCTGCATGGGTAAGAGGTGCCGAAGGGGCGGTGCCGGGCACCCATTCCCGTAATTTAGCGGGCGTCCATCCAGCAGTTAAACGTCAACTCAATTACGGTAATTGGTGCCCGGCA
This sequence comes from Steroidobacteraceae bacterium, assembly GCA_035718265.1. Taxonomy (GTDB): domain Bacteria; phylum Pseudomonadota; class Gammaproteobacteria; order Steroidobacterales; family Steroidobacteraceae; genus CADEED01. The sequence goes on from DASTHJ010000590.1 coordinate 2,679, forward strand.
CCTCTTCAGATATTCCGCCTTTTCAATTCCGCGATGAGATGGTCCGTCGACCGCACCGCCATCGCCATGATGGTGAGCGTCGGGTTCTGGCAGCCGCCCGACGGGAATCCGGACGCGTCCATCACGAACAGGTTCTTGATGTCGTGCGTCTGCTGGAACTGGTTCAGCACCGACTGCTTCGGATCACTGCCCATGCGCGCGCCGCCCATCTCGTGGATGCCGTAACCCGGGACTCGATCCTCGTGAAAGTACGTGCGGATGTTCTTCGCGCCCGCCGCTTCGAGCATCTCGCCCGCGCTCACCGCCATGTCGCGGATGATCGCCTTTTCGTTGTCGCCCCAGGTCATGTCGATGTGCAGCACCGGAATGCCGAACACGTCGGTGACGTCCTTGTTGATCGTCATGCGGTTGTGCTTGTACGCCAGGCACTCGCCGAAGCCCGCGAACTCCAGCGTCCACTGCCCGTCCTTCACCGCATCCTTGTACGCCTGCCCGAAACCCGGCGCGCTCATGCGAAAGCCGAGCTGACTGCCGCCCTGGAACCCGTAGCCGCGCACGAAATCCTTGTGCCGCGGCCCCTTCGCCGTATTGCGAAACCGGATCACGTACAGCCCGTTCGGCCGGTGCGCCCGGTTCATGCTCGGCTTGCCCGGCATGTCCGGGAACTCACCCGCACCACCGCCCGCGACCCACATGTGATCCATCAGGTATTCGCCGAGCACGCCGCTGGAGTTCGCCAACCCGCCCGGCGCGGAGTTGAGCAGGATGCGCGTCGATTCCAGCGCCTGCGCACACAGCACCACGACCCTGGCGCGGACCTCGCGCGTCTCGCGCGTCACGCGATCCACGTAGGTGACGCCGCGCGCCTTGTGGGTCTTCTTGTCCATCACCACCTGGTAGACCATGGCGTTCGGGATGTGCG
>DASTHJ010000591.1:0-4499 GCA_035718265.1 Steroidobacteraceae bacterium
AACGGCGTCGGCCTACGCTGGCCGCGCCGCGTTCCGGCAGCCCGCAGCCGCGGGCCGCGGGTAACTTCGCGGCATGAACCTGATCCAGCAGCAGACGCTCGAGCGCGAGCAGCCCGGGATCTTCGATCCGCACTCGCTGACACCCGAGTCGCGCCTGACCCTGCGCAACGGCGTGCAGATGCCGGTGCTCGGTCTCGGCACGTGGATGCTCACGACGCACACCGCGGAATCCGTGATGCATGCGTTCGAGATGGGCTATCGCATGGTGGACACCTCGGCCGACTATGGCACGCAGCCCGGCATCGGCCGGGCAATCAAGCGCGGCGTGGTGCCGCGCGAATCGTTTTTCGTCTCCATGAAGGTCGAGGAGGACGAAGATGGCTACGAGGCGACGCTCAGGAACCTCAAGGAGATCCGGCTCGCCTATGCGGACCTGGTGCTGATCCATCGCGCGCCCAGGGACAATGTCGGCGAGGACGTCTGGCGCGGACTCATGCGCGCGCGCGACTCGGGCCTGGCGCGCAGCATCGGCGTGTGCAGCTACCAGGTGGCGCAGCTGCAGGCGCTGGCCGACCAGACCGGCGAGATGCCGGCGGTTCACCAGCTCGAGTGGAGTCCATTCGGCCACAGCCTCGACATGCTGGACTTCTGTCGCGCGAACCAGATCGCATTGCAGGCCTACAGTCCGCTGACGCGTGGCATGCGACTGAGGGACGAGCGCCTCGCGGAAATCGCACTGAAGTACGGCAAGACCCCGGCGCAACTCATCCTGCGCTGGAACCTGCAGCACGGCGTGGCACCGCTGCCCAAGGCGTATCGCGAGGACCATCAGCGGCAGAACATCGCGCTGTTCGACTTCGAGATCGACGAGCCCGACATGGCGCGGCTGGACGGCCTGAACGAAAGATATTCGGCGCTCGGCAAGCTCGATTACCTGGCGGGCGACGCGAGCGCGTGAGTGCCGGCCCGGCTTCACAAAACTTTACACGGTCTTGAAACCAGCGAAACGGCGCGCGGGCAAGCTGACTCCGTCCCCCATACGAGGAGTCAGACATGTCACGTTTCAAACGGATTGCCTGGATCGCCGTTCCGCTGGTGATCGCCGGCGGCGCGCTGGCCTACGCGCACCAGGGCGCGTGGAATCACGGCCCGATGGGCCATGGCGGTCACCAGGTCGAGATGCACATGGATCATCTCGACGCCGTGCTCACCAGGATCCACGTCCCCGACGACCAGAAGGCGCAGGTCGAGGGCATTCTCAAGGGCGCGTTCACCGACTGGACGAGCCTGCACGAGACGCACTCGGCCGCATTCGGCAGGATGCACGAGCTGTTGCTCGCGCCGAGCGTGGACCGCGCGCAGATCGAGGCGCTGCGCGTCGAGCAGGTGCGCTTGCTGGACGAGGCCTCGAAGCGCCTGGTCGCCGCGTTCGGTGATGCCGCCGAGCTGCTGAGCCCCGAGCAGCGCGCGGCGCTGGCTGCCGAGATGCGCAGGATGCACGGCGGCTAGATGCCCGGTCCGCGGCTGGCGCATGATGCGCTCCGGATGACCGCACATCGCGTCCTGCTCGTCGAAGACGATGCCCGCCTCGCCACGATGGTCGCCGACTACCTGGGCGAGGCGGGCTTTCGCGCCACGCGCGCCGCCACCGGCGCGGCCGCCATGCAGCTCGTGGCGACCGAGTCCTTCGACGCCATGATCCTGGATCTCATGCTGCCGGACGCCGACGGCCTGGACCTGTGCCGCAGCCTGCGCGCGCGTTCCGACATGCCGGTGCTGATGCTCACCGCGCGCGGCGATCCGCTGGACCGCGTCGTGGGGCTCGAGATCGGCGCCGACGACTATCTACCCAAGCCGTTCGAGCCGCGCGAGCTGCTCGCGCGGCTGCGCGCCATCCTGCGGCGGCGCGGGGCGGCCGGCGGCGAATCGCAGGTGCTGCGCTTCGGCCGGCTGGAGATCGACAAGGGCGCGCGCGAGGTGCGCCTCGACGGCCGGCGCAGGGTGCTCACCGGGCACCAGTTCGAGCTGCTCGTGGCGCTGGCGGAGCGCGCCGGCCGCGTGCTGTCGCGCGAGGCGCTGATGGACCTGACGCGCGGCGCCGCGCTCGAGGACTTCGACCGGTCCATCGATGTGCACGTCTCGCGGCTTCGCGCCGCCATCGAGGACGATCCGCGCAAGCCGCGGCGCATCCTCACGCTGCGCGGCGCGGGCTACGTGTTCGCCAAGGAGCAGGACCGCTGATGCGCCGGCTGCACCTGCGGCTGTACCTGACCATCATCGGCGTGCTGCTGCTGTTCACGATCGTCGCCGCGCTCATGTGGCACGTCGGCAGCAACCGCATCCGCATGATGCTGCACGGCATTCACGTCGTGCTCATGCTCGGTGCGATCGGCGCGGCCATCGCCTTGCTCGCCTACCCGGTGGTCAAGGGACTGACGTCCCGCCTGGAACGGCTGCGGCTGGGCGTGCAGAAGTTCGGCGCGGGCGATCTCGGCGCGCGCGTCGCCGTGGAAGGCAACGACGAGGTGGCCGCGCTCGCCGCCAGCTTCAACGAGTCCGCGGCGCGCATCGAGCAGCTGGTGCGCGCCAACCAGCAGCTGCTGGCGAACTGCTCGCACGAGCTGCGCACGCCGCTGACGCGCCTGCGGCTCGCGGCCGAGCGGCTGGTCGCCGGCGACCGCGATGCCGGCCAGGAGCTCACGCGCAACGTGGCCGAGCTGGACGCGCTGATCGGCGAGCTGCTGCTGACCAGCCGCCTCGACGCGGTGCGCGGGCTCGAGCGCGCCGAGTCGCTCGACCTGCTGGCGCTCGCGGCCGAGGAGGCCGCGTATTTCGATCGCGAGGTGTCCGGCGAGCCGGTCACGATCCGCGGCGATCCGTTGCTGCTGCGCCGGCTGATCCGCAATCTGCTCGAGAACGCCCGGCTGCACGCCGGCGGCGCCAGCGAGGTGCGGGTTTCCCGGCAGGGCACGAATGCGCGGCTGGCCGTGGAAGACTCGGGTCCTGGCATTCCGACCGAAGACCTGGAGCGGATATTCGAACCGTTCTACCGGCGCCAGGACGCCGCCGATTCGCACGGGTCCGGGCTGGGACTGGCCATCGTGCGGCAGATCGCCCGCGTGCACGGCGGCGACGTGACCTGTTCGCCGCGTGACGGTGGCGGCAGCCGATTTGCCGTGAGCCTGCCGATCGACGCGCGCTGAATTCAGTCGATGCCGTGGATCTTGAGCGCCACGAGCTGCTCGATGCTCGCCACCCACTGGTCGGCGTCGCCGGGCGTGATGCCCTCGTCGCGCATGTCGCGCATGAACTGCTGCGTGATGTCGAAGATGCGGAACGCGATCAGCTTCTCGGTGTCCATGCCGCGCAGGTTCTCGCTCTTGATCTGCCGCGCGTATTCGAGCGTGACGTCGTGCACGGCCATCGCGAACTGCTTGTTCGCGTCGATGCCGTCGAAGCCGAGCTCGCGCATCTCCTGCACGAAGGCCGGATTGGGCGTGAAGCGGAAGATGCCGGCGCCATCCCCGGCATTGACGAAGCCGTCGCAATCGAAGCGGCCGGCGTCGCGCGCAATCGTGAACTGCACGTCATGGCGCGCGCGGGTCGCGAGGTCGAGACCCTGGAATGCGCTCACCGGCCAGTCGTTCTCGCTCTGCGAGTACCCATCGTCGTGCCGGTGGAACAACCCGAAACGCACCATGCCGGGTTCTTCGGACGCGGTGATGGTCCAGTTGCCCTTGAATTCCCCGGCGCGGACCGGCGCGGCGACCAGATTCAGGGCGCAGAACACCAGCGCCACGCCAGTGGCGAATCTCGCAGTCATGGGAATCTCCTTGGCGACGCGGAGCTAGAGTACGTCCGCGCTCTTCAGGTGGATGATCTTTTCCAGCGTCAGGTTCTTGAAGCCATGCGACTTCACCTGCGCGATGAACTCCGGCGTGATGTCCATGGCTTTCGCCGACAGCAGCTCGTCGAGATCCTGCGGCTTGAAGCCCGCGGCCTCGAGCGACTTCAGGTACTCGGGCGTCACGTCCTGCGCCTTCATGCCGGCGATCTCATCCGCGTCGGGATTCAGGCCGGCGGCGCGCAGGCTCTTCACGTACTCGGGGGTCACGTCCATGGCCTTCATGGCGATGATCTCGTCTGCGTCGGGCTTGAAGCCCAGCGCGCGCATCTGCCCGACATACTCGGGCGTGACGCCCTGGGCCTTCATGGCCGTGATCTGCTCCGCGCTCGGTGCGAAGCCGGCGGCACGCATGGCCTTCACGTACTCGGGCGTGATGCCCATGACCTTCATGCCGACCACCCCGTCGGCATCCGGCTGGAAGCCCATGGCGCGCAGTTGCGCGATGTACTCGGGCGTGACGTCCTGGGATTTCATCGCGGCGACCTCGTCGGCATCGAGCGCGAAGCCGCTGTCACGCAGCGCGCGCACGTATTCGGCGGTGACGCCGTGCACGCGCAGCGCGATCAACTGGTCGACGTCCAGATCCTTGAAG
>DASTHJ010000592.1:0-3025 GCA_035718265.1 Steroidobacteraceae bacterium
AGTAGATCTCCAGCGACACGTCGTGCCAGCGGTCGCGCTTCACCTGCCAGTCGGCCGACAGCCAGGAGAAGAACGGCAGCAGCCTGGCTTCCGACTTGTAGTGGTAGTAGTGGCGGCCGTTTTCGGTCCACTCGCGCTGCAGGTAGCCCGGCGCCAGCGCGATCTGCCCGGCGCTGGTGGACACGGTGGTGTCGAAATCGACCCAGTCGCGGTTCGGGCCGAGGTAGTTGTCGGCGTAGGCCTTCGCATCGTCGATCGGGTTCATCCGCGGCAGTTGCGGCAGGCCGTACTTGCGCCGGTCGTTGCGGTCCTGCAACTGCCGGCCCTGGCTGTAGCCGAACTGCGGCAGCGCGCCGAAGTTGTTGAAGAAGGTGCCGTTGTCGACCACCTGGGTATCGCCGCCGTGGAGCGGGAAGCCGTGCGGGCGGTAGGTGATGTCGTAGCCGAAGCGCAGGGTCGCGCCCGGCGCCAGTGGCGTGGACAGGCGATAGATCGTCACCCCGGCGATGCGGTCCTCCTTCGCCACCGTGTGCGCGGGGAAATCGAGTTTCGCGACCTCGGCGGTCGGTTCGATCGTGACGAACAGTTCGGAGATCGGCGTCGTGCCCGCGTTGCGCATGGCGTAATCGCCGTGCACGCGGACGCTGCGCGTTTCCGGGAAGATGTCGACGTCGGCGTGGATCGCCTCGATCTTCGGCTGCGGCAGGTCCTTGTAGCGGCGGTAGGCCTTCTCGTAGTCCGCCTGTTCCTGCATGGCCCGGTCGCCCGGCACGTAGCGGTTGAGCACGTTGGTGTTGTAGAAGATCCAGCCGCCGAGCGCGACGAAGGCGAGCGCGCCGGCGATCGCGGTGGCCAGCAGCGGCCCGTGCAGGCGCGCGCGCAACTGGCGCAGGCGGTCGCGCCAGTGCAGGGAGGCGCCGCGCGGCCATGCCGCCGCGGCCAATGCCAGCAACACCACGCAGAACGCGGCCCAGTAGGCGCGGAACCAGAGGCTAGTGCCGACGAAATGGCCCCAGCCGTTCATGTCGGAATAGGGCGTCGGGCTGGCCTTGCCGAAGTTGTACAGCGCGTGGTCGAAGTGCAGCATCGGCAGCGCGACGCGCGAGACCAGGTAGGCGATCATCAGCAGGTAGCCGAGGAACTTGTTGCCGCTGGCCACCTGCAGGAACACCGCCAGTACCGCGATCAGCGCGAACGGGACGACGTCCAGCGCCGCCGATTGCAGGTACAGCAGCGGTTGCAGTTGGGTGTAGCCGTGCGCGAGCTGGTAGCCCATCGCGAACAGGGTGCCGACGAGGTGGAAGACCAGCACGATCCCGACCAGCGCCGCCATCTTCGCCGCCAGCGGGATCCAGTCCGGCGTCGGGTACGCGTCCGCGACTTCGGCGACGCCGGTGCCGCGCTCGCGCCAGACCAGTTCGCCGGCGTAGAAGGCGATGACGATGATCAGGAAGATGCCGATGCCGCCGTCGAGCATCGACTGCATGCGCGCGGTCACCGGGTACACGTCGGTGCCGTAGAGCAGGGCGCCGGTGCGGAAGGTGAAGAACAGCACGACCAGGCTCAGCAGCAGCATCACCAGCAGCGGCGCGCCGAGCAGCGCGTGGCGCAGGTCGAAGCGGAACGATTGCAGGAACTGCGTCCAGCGCGCCGCCGCGCCGTCGCGCAACGCGGCGGGCGGCAGCGACAACGGCGCGACCGCGGCTTCCGTCGCTTCGACCGTCGCCGGCTTGCGCCGGCGGCGCAGGCGCAGGCCTTCGCAGTCGGCGCGGAACAATGCGTACGCCGCCCACAGTAGCAGCGCGGTCACGCCCAGCCACAACGCGCGATTGCCGAGCAGCAGGCCGGTCAGCGCCGGCAGCTGCGTGTTGAGCTGGTCGCTGGACCAGTAGCGGATGTGCTGGCTCACCGCATTGCCGCCGGAGGGATCGAGCAACGCGCCGATCCAGCGCGTCTGCAGGTCTGCGTTCAGTGCGTCCGACGCGTTCCACAGCACGAAGAACACGATCACGCCGATGTAGGTGTAGAGCATCGAGCGCGTGGCGGTGGCCAGCACGAACAGCAGCGCCGACAGGAACAGCAGGTTCGGCAGCACCAGCACGGCCAGGCCCCAGCCGTAGGCGGCCCACGGCGTCGGCCCCAGCCGCGCCTGGTCCAGCCACGGCATCATGCTGCCCAGCCACATGCCCAGCACCACGAACAGCATCACCCCGAGGCTGGCGAGGAAGCCGCCGCCGAAGCGCCCGGCGAGATAGGTGCCCTTGCGCATCGGCGTGGCGAAGAACAGTTCCGCGGTGCGCTGTTCGAAATCGCGCAACGCGATGCCGCCGACGAAGATCGTGGTCAGCAGCGCGCTCATCACGCTCATCGCGCCGAGCACCACCACCGTGATCGCCGGCGCGTTGCGCATCACGTTGCCGACGCCGCCGCCATAGCTGACGTTGTCGGACGCGAGCATCGCGAAGCCGATGCCGCCGAACACCAGCGCGACGATCCAGAACACGCCGTTGCGCAGCAGCAGGCGGCGTTCCATCCCCAGCAGGTGGCCCAGCATGGCTCAGGCCTCCGCGGCGGCGACGGGCGCGGCCTTGCGCAACTCGCCGAAGTACACGTCCTCGAGGTCGGCCGGCACCGATTCGAAGCCGGCATCCGGCGCGGCGTCGGCCAGCACGTGGATCACCGGCTGGCCCGCGACCAGGCGCGTGGACAGCACGGTGTGCGTCCGTTCGTAGCCGGCGAGCTCGCTCTTGTCCACGGTCTTGCGCCAGACCCGGCCATCGAGCGAACGGATCGCCTCGCGCGGTTCGCCGGCCAACCGCACCCGGCCGCCGGCGATGATCGCCATGCGCGGGCACAGGTCGGTCACGTCCTCGACGATGTGGGTGGACAGGATCACCACCACGTTCTCGCCGACTTCGGCGAGCAGGTTGAGGAAGCGGTTGCGTTCGGCCGGATCCAGGCCCGCGGTCGGCTCGTCGACGATGATCAGCGACGGCTGCCCGATCAGCGCCTGGGCGATGCCGAA
>DASTHJ010000593.1:0-5474 GCA_035718265.1 Steroidobacteraceae bacterium
GGCTTCGGCTTCGTCGAGATGTCCAATTCGGACGCATCGCGCGCCATGCAGGCGCTCAATGGCAAGGAACTCGACGGCCGCGCGCTCAAGATCAACGAAGCGCAGGATCGGCCGCGTTCCGGCGGATCTCGATACTGATCGAGCCTGGGCGCCAACTCACCACTCCGGAGGAAACCATGCAAACCCACACTCAGGCCATGTTTCGGTGGCAGATTCCGCTGGAAGTCGAATTAGAACGGGCGGCTGAGCTCGCGCCTTCGAATTTCAGGATCCTGATTGTCAACGAAGACATGCGCTCGGCGGACACGCTCAAGCGCACGTTGCACGACCTTGGATACCTCACGACCTTCACCGCGTACTCGGCGCGTCGCGCGCTCGTGGCCGCGGTGGAGTTCTCTCCCGCAGTTGCACTGCTCGATCTCGAGTTGCCCGACATGACGGGTTATCAGCTCGCAAACCGTTTCCGCTCACACCTTTCGAAATCCGTTCGCCAGGTGCCGCTGCTGGCAGTCGCCGAACTATCCTTGCACGGCGACGCCGAATTGACCTGCGCGGCGGGCTTCATGGGTTGCCTGGCAAAGCCGGTCCCGGCCGCGGCGTTGAACGCCCTGTTGGCCAAACTGCAAGCGGGGGCCTGGTCATGAGCAAGGGAATGGATCAGAAGAGGAACGCGAAGAAGAAGGCGCTGAAGACCTTCGACGAGAAGCGGGCCGCGAAAAAGGCCAAGAAAGCCGAGAAGGCGTTCCTGCATCGAAGCTGATCGACGCCTTTGCCGCGCGAGCAAGAGCGCGGGAGTTTTGCGTGACCAGCTCTGCTCGGTCCTGCTCGGTGCGGATATCTGGCAACGGACGTCCGCGGCAAGTGGTTGATTTGCAAAGCTCGCTAGATTGGTCGGCCGCTCATAATGCCGGGGTCGAGGGTTCGATTCCCTCCCTTTCCACCATTCTTATCAAATAGTTAGAGCCGTCGCCTGGAAACGCGCTCCACGGTAAGCGCAGGGTAAGCGCAAGAACCGGCTTCTCGATGAGCTTGGCAACGGCTTCGCGACGTTGATCTGGCGCCAGATGCGCGCAGCGACATCTGCACGGTGCTGAGCCCGAGGAGATCGCGCTCGGTGTTCAGTGGCACGCCGCGCTGGACAAGCGTGAGGCGAGGATGGCGCATGTCGTGCCAGCGAAATCGGGTGATCGCGGCACGTCTGGGTAGCGCATTCCATGGAGTCTTGAAATTGGTGGCGACATCGAACACGCATTCCTTGTCTCCGGCTGTTGCTCCTCACCAAGCGCGCGCTGCTGCCGGGCATGTCCGGCAAGTTCGCATGCCTCCGTTCGAATCCAGTCACACCGTCTCAGGCTGGGCCGCGCCTGGCCCGGCAGCCCTGCCGTGATCGCTGACGTTCAGCACCGCACCCGCCAGCTCGGCCGGCGCGGGCGGCTCGTAAATGGCCTCGAGCATTTCGAACATCTCCGGCGTCACCTCCATCACGAAGGTCTGGCCCTTGGCGGCGTTCCGGTTGACGACGCGCAGGCGGCGAACCTCCTGCGGCGCGTCGACAAAGTGCCACTGTAGCGACAGGCCCTTGGACTCGGCGATCTGGCGGATACGATCCCGGTCAGCGCGGCGCATGGCGCCGATGTCGAGCACCACCGAGGCCCCGGCAGCCAGCACGCACTCGGCGGTGAGCCAGATCAGCGCATTGCAGCGACCGAGGCGCTCCAGCATCCACGGGAACTCGATGGGACCTTGAACGTCGGGGCCGTACAGGCGCGCACCCCATTCGTCCAAGACGAAAGGCACCGCGCTTTCGCGCCGGGCCAATGCAAGGGCGTAGGTGGTCTTGCCTGCCGCGCAGGGCCCGAAGATCACGTAGAGAGTACCTGGCATTGCCCCACTTTATCAGTTGAAACGCGGGAGCGAGGTGGCTCGGCACGGGCAACGTTCCATCGGTTTCAGAAGCCGTGGCGAATTCCTGTTGGCGCGACCGGCTCTCGAGAGCCGCTTCGCGCTCAGACGCCCGGAGTTGCAGCCCGAAGATCCTTCATCAGCAAGAACAAGTTTGCCAGCGGTCTGATCAAGCCGCATGTCCCCGGTGGCTGGCCCACCGGGGACATGTGAATGCCTCGCGAAACTATTCGGCCTTGAGGTTCGCGGGCGGATTCGGCGTCGTCTCCGCAGGAGTGGATGGAGGAGGGCTGGAAGACGACAGGCCCGCCTTGCTCGCCACGTAGTCGCCGAGGCCTCCGGAGGTTCCGCAGAACCCGCGGGAGACTCCCGCGTCGGCGCACATCTCTCTCTTCCAGCGCGCATCGTTGAGGAAGCTCATGTTCAACACGACTTTCGCGCCCGCGGTGCGATTGAGCGATCCCTTCCACGCTTCCATCTTCTTGTCGGAATCGAAGCGGGTCGCGGTCGTCGTGCCGCCGCAGTTGCGGCTCAGGCCCCACTCGAAGCTGTTGCCCTTCGCCACGCTGTCGGTGATGGTCACGCTGTGCGAGCCCATGCCATCGCTGGCGAAGCGTCCGTACTGTCCGCTCGCGGTGATGACCGACTGGGAGATGGTGCCGACGTTGCCGTGTTGCTGGTGAGTGTTGACGACCTGTCCGCCGATGTTCTCGGACGCTCCGTCGGCATCGGAAATCGCATCGATGACGATTGCGCCGGTGATCGCGAATCCTTCGGTGTCGTACATGTTGTACGCCGCATGCGGCTCGGACTCGGAGCAGCCCGAACCCCATCCGCCGTCCGGGCGGAAAATCGCGTTCTCGATGACGATGCCGCCCTTCTGCTGGTAGGCCAGCAGCAGGTATCTGCCGCCGCGACCATAGAATGCCGATTCGTAGATCTTGGTATTGGAACCCATCAGCGAGTTGACGTTGTTGCCGCAGGACGGTCCACCCACGAACGACATGCGCCGGTACGTGTTGTTCGAGCCCAGCTCCTTCTGTCCGCTGGATTTCACGACGATGCCGCGCATCTCGAACCCGGCGCTGCCTGGATTGAAGCTGCCGGTGAAAGTGACCTTGCCGTCATTCTCCGCCTGGACGATGGTCCCGCCCTTGATGCCGCTGACCGAGCCGCTGTACACACCGTCGGCAATCACCAGGGTGTCGCCCGACGACATGCTGCTCATGCATGCCGAGACACTCGAGCAGGTGCCAGGCATTCGAACTGTCGCTGCGTTTGCTGCTCCCGGCAGCGCCATGATTGCCAGAGCGCCGGCCGCGGCGGCCCCTGCCACACCCCGAAGATGATGAGATCGTTCCTTGCCAAACTGCGTTGAGCGCATGCGCCCCTCCAAGAATCCAGGTCTCGAATGAATGGCCGATCCTGAGTGCCCGTCCCCCGAATGGCAATCTGTCTGATGCCGGAGACATAAGCTGGTGGAGGCAGAGGCAGGCCTGAGGATTTCTCGCAGGCGCCCGCGCATCGCGATTGAACGAAATCTGGGGCCGCCGCTGTCCAGGCCAGCAAGCACGCAACGCGGTGGCACGCACGCTGTATCGGCTGACCAACGCGTCGAGGCCTCCGTGGAGTGCAGGCCGACATGCTGCATTTTTTTCAAGCCGGGCGACATGGAAAATGCGAGCCCGCCAATTTCCCGGCGCGACCACATTCGCACGCGGGCTTGTACAAACTGCTACGGCATTGCCACAGCGGCGTCAGAGCCCACCAATCAGGCCGTCAATCGCGCGGCATGCGGCGAAGTTGCGACGCTCGAATGTCAGCTCGCCGACATCGCGCCCCGATGCTTGGACAGATGTGTCACCAAACACAACGAGCCAACTACTGACATGTCGGGCGGGTGGCCACCTATGCGCGCGACGAGATCCGCGGGTTACCGTTCGGCCACAACAATCATTTCATCGCAGGGAGACAGGCCATGAGTGCAACGTGGAGCTCGCGTTACGGGAGCGGCTGTCTCCTGGCTTCCATGATTCTCCTGGTGGCCTGTGGCGATGGTGGTATGGCGCCAGCTGCGCCGCCGACGGCCGCCGCCGATGCGCCACTCGCGATCAACCAGGAGGCCGCCGGATTCTGCGATGCCCGCCCCGAATCGGGCACCTGGCTCGAAGGCGCGGACTTCTGTGACGACTTCAGCGATGGCGTGGCCGCGAACTGGGAATCCCAAGGCGCGATCTGGCAGGTCATCGACAACGAATACGTCGGTACCGGTACGGCCGAGGCTTGCGGCACTGGATTCGCGAGCAACGAGACTTTCGTGCGCGACCTGGTCGCCGCCGACGTCGAGGTGCGCTTCGACATGCGTTCGCTGGAACGCGTCGACAAGGCCATCGTGCTGCGTTCCACCGGCCCCGGCGACCAGATCGAGTTGAATTTTCGCGCCGACCCCTTCAACGACGTCGTCGTCCAGGAGCTGGGCGCGTGTCAGTTTCTCTTCCTGCAGTCCTTTCCCGCCCCTCATCCGATGGGGCAGACCGTCGAGGCACACGTCAAGCTGGTCGGAAATCGCGTCGTGGTGTGGCTCGACGGCGAGCTCATCCTGGATCGCAGCTTCCCGTTCCGCGCCAAGTCGGGTTCCGTGGGGCTGGGCGTCATCGAGGGTGGGGTGACCGCGTTCGACAATGTGCAGGTGCTGAAGAACGCCACCTGCTCGTAGTCGCAAGCAGCCGCAGTTCCTTTGGACGAGCGCATACGATCGGCATCATCGTGAACGCCGCCCCCAGGGCATGCAGAATTCTCAGTTCCCCGCCGTTTCCCGCTCCATTCCGTCGATGCTGCAGCGATGCGCGCCCTTGCGGGCGGTCGGCTCGTCCACGCGGACGTAGCTGTCGCCCGATCTTTCGAGTCGCTTCACGTCCACGCCGCACCGCTCCCGGTTCGCGACGAAGTATGACTCGTACATCTGGTCCGCAGCAGGCACGAAGGTCATGGTGACCCGGCAGGTGGCAACTTCACTGTAGATGCTGCCCGTCCAGATGCTCATGCTGTAGACCAAAGGGCTGCCCGCCCGAACGTATGCTTCCGTGATGTCGCGATCCTGGAAATCACCGGCCAGCGGCATACCTATCTTCTTGCGGTTGTGCTGGACGGCGGCACCGGTGAGCGCCGCAACCAGCTTGCGATTCTCGCAATTTTCATTGTCGTAGGTCAGCACCGAGACGTTCGTGACGTCGGGCCCGATGGTCGAGACGAATCGCACCTGCGCGCGTGGGCCCTCGGCAGGCTCAACGTGGGTGGACATGCATCCTTGCAGCAGGAGTACGGCGCATCCAAGCAACGCATGGCGCGTTGCCACGTAATCTAACTGCTTCATGAAAAGACCCCCCCTGATCTTCCGATGCACGATGTACTCCTTCCCGTGGGCGTATTCAACGTGCGCGCGGATGTCCCGGAAGGACAGGCGACACGGAGTTGTCAGCCAAAGGCATCTGCGATCGCAATCTCCTGCAAATCCCCGCTGTTTCCATCAAGAACCGCTCGCGGTCATCGGCGCACGCTCACGCCATCGCAAG
>DASTHJ010000594.1:0-2353 GCA_035718265.1 Steroidobacteraceae bacterium
TATCTTTCGCGCGCGGGTTGTCGAATATGATGCCCCGCGTTCGTTTCACCGCGGGGCTCAATGAACAGCACGACACTCGACTCGAGCATCACTCACGCCGTCATCGCGTCGGCTGACGAACGGCGTCGATTCGCCGACCGGATCTTCCGCCTGAGCGTCGCCGTCCACGTCGCGCTCACCCTGTTCTGCGTGATCGCAATCTTCTCCGGCTTCGGCACGCGGATCGCGGGCGACTTCCACATCGACACGCGCACCCTCGCCGCCTTGGTCGTCTCGTTCCTCGTCATCAACGTGGCCTGGGGCCTGGTCTGGTACGGCGTGAAGAACCTGCTGCTGAAGTACTTCGTGGGCATGAGTCGCGAGGATCGACGGACGGTGTTCTCCTCGCGCATGTCGCAACCCTTCGAGCTCGATGCCCTGCTCCGCAAGTACTCCGAGCGGCGGATCCGCATCGCCGACATGATCGGCCGTCGCGGCCGCTTCATCACGCTCGCAGGCGCCGCGTGTTTCCTCTTCTATTCGCAGATCCAGGCCGGACAGAGCGACAACTTCGCCACCGCCTTCAGTTCCCGGGCGCTGCTCGACCAGGTCATCCACAACTGGGCATTCCTCGCCTGCTTCTACGTGAGTGGATTCATCGGCGCCGCGCTGTTCGGCGCGCAGACCCGGATCATGGACGGTACGCTGGCGCGTGCGAACTGCATGGCGATCGTCACGCTCTGGGCCTTGTTCAAGTTCGTGCTGATCCCGATCGGTGGGGAAATCGCCGTTCTCTATCCCCGCGAGCAGTTCGCGCTGCTGTTCGCGCTCATCTGGGGCACGTACATCGTGGTGGATACCTTTGCCGAAATCGGCGGGTCGCTCTACGGAACCATGAAGATCCGCGTGCGCGGCGTGGGTGACGTGAACCGCAAGTCGCTTGCGGGGACGTTCACCGGGCTCGGGGCCGGACTCGCGTTCAGTGTCGGCATCGTCATGCTCAACGGGCTGACGGGGGCATACCTCGCGCTTGCCGTCACGATCGCCGTCGCCAGCACTGCGCTCGAGCTGTTCTCGCCGCGCGGCACCGATGACTTCACGATGGCCACCGGCAACGCGCTCATCTGCTGGGCATTCGGCGCGTGGGTTCTCGCCTGACGTCGGCGGGACGCGCCCGCTGCCGTCACTTCGCGGTGGTGTAGCGGATTTCATCCGCGGCGAGGAACTCGCCGTTGCGTGGGCCGCTGAACCGGATGGCGGCGATTGCCGGCGCTTTCACGGTGAGCTCGAGGAACGGGACGGGATCGCCCGGCGCCTTGCGTCCTGGAACGGCAGCGACGGTCGCCTTGTCGACGACCTGGCCATTCTCGTCCAGCGCTTCGACCAATGCCGGGCATCCCGTGGAACCCCACACCACGAGGGTGACCGCGGAGGCGCTCTCCGGGAAAGTCACCTGCACCGGGATGGCCTGTTCGGTGGCCATCGCATTCAGGATGCCTTTGTGATTCGTGGCGAGGTGCGGGAAAAACATGACGCGCCCGGCTGCCTTGCTCTGTGAGAGTGGGCCCGCGAGCTTGACGACCACGCCTTTGTCCGTCCACGACGGCATGGGCTTGCCGATCTCGGCCTGCTCGAAGTCGAGCACGATCTCCTCCGCGCGCGCCGTGGCGGCGGCGCCGAGCATCGCCAGTAATACGAAGCCGCGCTTCATGTCATCTCGAGGCCACGCATCGGCCCGGTCGAGGAGGCGAACCTGTCCTCTTCGAGGCCCATTCGCTGGAGCATCGACACGAAGAGATTGGGCAAGGGATAGTTTTGCTCGCGGTCGAAGGCGAGATGCTGGCCATGGCGGAATCCGCCGCCGGCGAACAGCGTGGGCAGGTTGGTGGTCGAGTGCGCGTTGGCGTCGCCGAGGTTCGAGCCATACAGGATCATGGTGCGATCCAGCAGACTCTCGCCGCCTTCGCCCACGGCCTTGAGCCCTGCGAATAGTTCGTCGAGCAGCTTCATGTGCCACTCGTCCAGTACCTTCAACTGCGCGAGTTTCTCGTCCGCTTTTCCATGATGGGAAAGATTGTGATAACTGTCGGTGATGGTCTCGCCCGGGATGTTGACCACCGGCGTCGCCACGCTGTTCAACATCAGCGTGATGGAACGCGTGGAGTCGGTCTCGAAAGCAAGGCGCGCAAGGTCGTACATGGCCTTCACCTTGTCCATGTATTGAGCCGGGCCGCCGAGGTCGTCCGGAACGGCAAATCTCACCACCGGCTTGGGCTTGCTCTCCCACGCGCGCGCCTCCTGGAGACGATTCTCGAGATCGCGGACGCTCGTGAAATACTGCTCGAGACGGTTGCGGTCGCCTGCGCCCACGTTG
>DASTHJ010000595.1:0-7256 GCA_035718265.1 Steroidobacteraceae bacterium
CTGCACGGTGCAGTCGCGCTCGTAGAGATGCACGAGGTTGCCGTGGGTATCGCCGAGGATCTGCACCTCGATGTGCCGCGCCTTGCGTACCAGCTTCTCGAGATACACCTCGTCGTTGCCGAAGCCCGCCTTGGCCTCGCGCCGCGCGACCGGCAGCAGCTCGGCGAGCTGTGCGTCGTTTTCGATCACGCGCATGCCGCGGCCGCCGCCGCCCCAGCTTGCCTTCAGCATCACCGGGTAACCGACCTCGGCGGCCTGCCTGCGGCAGGTGTCGATGTCCGCCGGCAGCGGCGGCGTGGCCGGCATCACCGGCACCCTGGCCTTCACGGCGAGATTGCGCGCCGCCACCTTGTTGCCCAGCGTGCGCATGATCTCGGGCGTGGGCCCGACGAAGATCACGCCCTCGCGGTTGCAAGCCTCGACGAACGCGGGATTCTCGGAGAGGAATCCGTACCCGGGATGGATGGCGTCCGCCTTCGCCTCGATCGCCACGCGCAGGATGTCCTCGATGTCGAGGTAGGCGTCGACCGGCGGCTTGCCACGGCCCACCAGGTAGGCCTCGTCGGCCTTGGTCCGGTGCAGCGAAAAGCGGTCTTCCTGCGAGTAGATCGCGATGGTGCGGATTCCCAGCTCGCTGGCGGCGCGCATGACGCGGATGGCGATTTCACCGCGATTGGCGACCAGGAGACTGCGGATGCGGGTCAGCATGAGCACTTCTTCTAATAGAATCCGGGGGCCGCAAAGCATAGCCGCCCACGCCGCGAAAATGGCGGAAACCACGCGCTCCCGGAGGGTGGTAGCGCTCTCTTGTCCTGTGGAGGAAGCATGTTCGCGATTGCCATTCACGGCGGCGCGGGAACCTTGTCCCGCGCCGGCATGAGCGCCGCGCAGGAAGCCGGATATCTCGCCGGTCTCGATGCCGCGCTCGACGCGGGCATCGCCGTGCTCGATGCGCAAGGGTCGAGTCTCGACGCGAGTGTCGCCGCCGTGCGTGTCCTGGAAGACAACCCGTTGTTCAACGCGGGACGTGGCGCTGTCCTGTCCCGGGATGGCGTGGCCGAACTCGATGCCTCGGTCATGGACGGCAGGACATCCGGCGCGGGCGCCGTCACCGGGCTGCGGCACGTGAAGAACCCGATCGAGCTCGCGCGTCTCGTCATGGAGCGCTCACCGCACGTGATGCTGGTCGGCGCCGGCGCGGAGGAATTCGCGCGCACTCAGGGGATCGAACTGGTGTCGAACGAATACTTTCGCACGCCGGCCCGCACGCGCCAGCTCGAGCGCCACCTGCGCGGCGCGGTGTCCCGCGAGAACGAGCTCGAGGCCTTCGGCACCGTCGGCGCCGTGGCACTCGATGCGCACGGCCACCTGGCGGCGGCGACCTCGACCGGCGGCATGACGGGCAAACGCTGGGGGCGCGTCGGCGACTCGCCCATCATCGGCGCGGGCACCTACGCCAGCGCGGACTGCGCGGTCTCGGCGACCGGCCACGGCGAATACTTCATCCGCACCGTGGCGGCGCACGAGCTGTGCGCGCGCGTGCGACACCTGAAGATTCCGCTGGCGCAGGCCGCGCGCGACGTGCTCGAGCGCATCAAGCAGCTCGGCGGCAACGGTGGCGTGATCGCCGTCGATCGCCAGGGCGAAGTCGCCCTGGAGTTCAACAGCGAGGGGATGTTCCGCGGCCTGGCGACTTCCGCGGGCCGCCGGGAAGTGGGGATATGGGTGCCGGTGTAAAGAGTGGGGAAAGAAGCGAACTCCTTTCCCCACTTTTTTACACCGGCACCGTTGTCCCCACTAACTACCTGACGCCTCGCGCAGCGGCAGCACGGTGGTCGCGCCCGGATCGACGCGTGGCGCCGAGGGATCCAGCGCAACGTACCGGTCGCGGCCCGCGTTCTTGGCGGCATACAGCGCCTCGTCCGCGAGGCCGACCGCCGCGTCGTGCGTCGCGACCCGGTAGGCATCCACGGCGACCACGCCCACGCTGACCGTGACGTGGGGCTGCACCTGCGAGCCGGCGTGCGGGATGCGCAGCTCGCGCACCGCCGCGAGCAGGCTGCGCGAGATGCTCTCGCCGTAGGCCTTGTCGGCGCCGTACAGCACGGCGACCAGTTCCTCGCCGCCGTAGCGCGCCACGAAATCCAGCGGACGTCGGCGCGCGGCGTCGCGCAGTGCCGCCGACACGCGGCGCAGGCAGTCGTCACCGGCCACGTGACCGTAGCAGTCGTTGTAGGCCTTGAAGTTGTCGATGTCGATCATGATGATCGCGACGGTCTGGCGATCGCGCTGCGCCTGCTGCCAGACGCGGCGGATCTGGTCCTCGAACGCGGCGCGGTTCAGCAGCGCCGTGAGCCCGTCGTGCGTCGCGACCTGCGTGAGCTGCCGGTGCTCGAGGAAAGCGGTGCGGTTGGCGTGCTCGAGTGCGTACGAGCCGGCGAAGCCGATGATGTTGGCGCAGAACAGCGTGAACATCAGGTAGGTAGCCGTGGCGGTCGGCATGGTGCCGGCGGCGAACGCCACCACCAGTGCTGCGTACACGATGAGATTGGCGCGCAGCGCCTCGCGCAGCCGCAGGCCCACCATGAAATAGAAGAAGAACGATGCGAGCAGCAGGCGCCCGCCGACCAGCGGCACTTCGGCCGGCGGCGAGAATGCCGCCATGACGACCGTGCCGATGCCGAACGCCGGTGCGATCACGCTGATGCCGAGGTCGTACCAGCGGCCATAGAAGCGCCGGCTGGTGAGCACCAGCATCAGCAGCACGGCGGGCACGTGCAGGCCGAAGCGCACCAGGTTGGTGACGCGCGAATGCTCGGGTGACAGCACGAAGTGGTCGAGCACCACGTAGCCGCTCACCGTGCAGGCGGCGATCCAGATTGCGATGCGGTTCCAGCCGCGCAGGCGCGCGCGATGTTCGCTGCGGAATTCGGATTCGAGCGGCTCGGGGAAACGCAGGAAGCGGAAGCCGTTCGCGAGCAACCGCGATGCATCCGAGCTGTCTGGCGACGAGTTCTTGTTGTGCGCCATGCGTCCTGCGCCTGTAAGGCATCCCCTGATCCAGGAGGTGCTTTTTATGTGTTCGTCGGTCGCCGCGCAAGCCGCGCGCAGCAAATCGGCTGCTTGCCGCGCCGGAATGCGCCGCGGCCATCGATCGTCGGGCGCGGGGCCCTGCTAGCGGGGGACGCTGTTGCCGCGATCCGGCGGTGCCTTGACCCGGGTACGCCACACTTCCATGGGGCTCCAGGCCGGCTTGCGAGCCGGCGTGTCGGTCTCACGCGCGGCCTGGTTCGGGAAGACGTCGTCGTTGGCTGCCTTTTCCGGCGCCGACTCGAGCACGGTGTGCCCGGTCTGATTTTTTATTTTCATCGTCGAACCCTGAACTTTGGACTTGTTGGTCTGGGCAGGGATTCTAGTACGTCGACGGCGAAAGGTTCGCTCAGAACCTCGCTGTTTCGGGCATATGTCAGGGACCTAGAACTGCGTCACACTTTCACTCTGCGACATATTCCGCCAGGTACTGCTCGAAGCTGAGGCGATCGGCGGCCTCCACGGCAGCCTGCGCCCTTAGGGACTCATCGGCTTCGGCCCTGAATTCCGCCTGGCGTCCGACGTTGGGCGGATACAACGCCAGGAAATATTCCTTGTGCAGCTTCGACATGCGCAGCGCCATCTCGAAGAACGATTCGCCGGTGCTCTCCAGTTCCGCCAGCATGCGCGCCGACGGCGTCAGCGCCACGTTCTCGACTTTTGCAGCCTGCACGGCGAGCGCCGCGGCGTACGGCTTCGATGCATCGCCCCGATCGAAGATTTCGGCGATTCCCTGCATGGAGTCGACCAGCTCGCGGGCCCAGCCGAGCATCGGCACCTTGCGGCCGTCGCGCTCCAGCGCGAGACCCGGCTCGCGCCCGCGGCGCGCCACGATCACGTGATTCTCGTCGAGCGTCTCCTGCTCGGAGACGCCGATCGGCGGCGAATCCTTCATCAGGCACAGGGCGAGGAACATCTCGAGGAAGCGCATCTTGTTCTGGTTGACGCCGACCGGATCGAAGGCGCTGACGTCGAGCGCGCGCACTTCCACGTATTCCACGCCGGCGCGCAGCAGCGCCTTGGTGGGCCGCTCGCCGGAGCGCGCCACGCGCTTGGGCCGGATGAAGCTGTAGTACTCGTTCTCGATCTGCAGGATGTTGGCATTGAGCTGCCGGTACCGGCCGTCGACCTTGACGCCGAGCTTCTCGTACGGCTCGTGGCGCGTGCTGATGGCGCGCGACAGGTCGCGCACGTACTCGTCCAGGCTGTTGACCGACACCGCGAGGCCGGCCTGGTTGCGGTTGCGATAGCCGAGATCGCTCATTCGCAGCGACGTGGCATGCGGCTCGTACGAGGTGTCCTTCGTCAGGCGCGGCAGCGTGACGTCGCGGCCGCGCAGGAAGGAATCGCAGACCACCGGCGAGACGCCGAACAGGTACAGCACCAGCCAGCCGTGACGCCGGTAGTTGCGCAGCAGGTGGAAGTACCGCTCGGAAATGAATGGCTGGCCGCGCTCGCGCGACTGCACCAGCTCCGCCCACGCGTCCCACATGGTCTCCGGGAACGAGTAGTTGAAGTGCACGCCGGAGATCGCCTGCATCACACGTCCGTAGCGCAGTCCGAGGCCTTCGCGATACACGGTCTTCATGCGGCCGATGTTCGACCTGCCGTACTGTGCGATCGGGATGCTGGCGTCGCCATCGATGATGGACGGCATCGAGGTGGCCCACAGCAGCTCGTCGCCCAGGTGCTGGTAGACGAACTGGTGCAGGTCGCACAGGTACTGCAGCAGCTCCCAGGAAGCGCGGAACGTCGGCGTCACCAATTCGATCAGCGCCTCGGAATAGTCGGTGGTGATGTGCTCGTTGGTGAGCGTCGATCCGAGCGCACGCGGATGCGGCGTCTGGGCGATGCGGCCGTCCGGGGTGACGCGCAGCGACTCCTTTTCCACGCCCTTGCGCCCACCCTGCATGATCTGCGGCTCACCGCTGTTGATCAGCGCCGCCAGGGTTTGTTCGTATTTTCGATCGATCGCGGCACGCATGCGGGGCGGGCATCTTGCCGCCACGCCACGGAATTGTGCAATCAGTCCGTGGAGAGGCTCGTCTGGAAAAGCTCAGCGGCGTGCATCCCCGGCGCGTGCCCGCGAGGCTTGTTCGGCCTCACAACGCTCGCGCAGGTTGGTCAACATCCGGGGCATTTCGCGCTTGAACGTGGAGCGGGCCAGCCAGTTGGGCATGAAGGCAGGCGGATCGATGTAGGCGCGATACAGCAGCAAGGTACTGCTGCCGTCCGGCCGCGGCTGCAGTTCCCAGCGACCTTCGTTGGCCTTGAAGTCGCCGCTCACCTGCCTGAACGTTATGCTGCGCTCGGCGACCAGGTCGGCGCGGAACACGTAGCGGATGCGCGGCGCGTACCAGCCGAAATCGATCTCCTGCTCGACCAGTTGCCAGCTGCCGTCGGGCGCCTGCTCGCGCACGCGGCACAAGCGCATGTGCGGCACGTACTGCAGGGCGTCCGCGCAACGGGTCATCTGCCCGAACACGATGTCCGGCGGCGCATCGATGCGGATCGCCGCGCGCACCGTGCCACGACGCTCGGAATCGTCCAGCGTCGCGCGGATCACCACCCCGCGGGCGGCGACCCGCTGCTCTTCGTCGGGGGTGAGCGTGATTTCGGCGGCGGGCGCGGCCGCCGCGGCCATCAGCGCCAGCTGCAGGGCGATCCATTGCCGTGTCGATCCCATTGAGAGTGAGTGCTGCCGGATGCCGAAAAGGTTCAAGCGCGGCGCGCGCCGGCCGCGTTCAGGTTTCGTTCATTGCCCGTTAAGGGGAATGGGCCTATGGTTCCGATCATGAAGCGCCTCGCCGCCGTTGTCGCCCTCGCCTCGCTCGCCGCCTCGCCCGCGTTCGCCGATGGCTTCCGCTGCGGCACCAAGCTCGTGCTGGAGGGCGCCCCGCGTTCCGAGGTGGCCGCCAAGTGCGGCGAGCCCACCGACGTGATCACCATGCGCAGCATCTGGCGCCGCCCGGTGATCTGGACCAACGGACGTCCCTACTTCATCGGCGAGGACGCGGTCGAAGTCCCGGTCGAGGCCTGGCTGTACAACCTCGGGCCTAACAAGCTGATGCGGCGCATCCGCTTCGAGGGCGGCATCGTCGTCGAGATCGAGACGTTGGGGTACGGATACAACTGAGTTTGCGCTACTTCCCGGCGGCGGCGCTTATCCACCGGTCGATCTTGGCACTCAGCACGTCCATCGGCACGGCGCCGTCGCGCAGCACCTGGCCGTGGAATTCCCGCACGTCGAACTTCGCGCCGAGCGCGGCCTCGGCCCTGGCGCGCAGCGCGGTGATGCGCAGCTGCCCCAGCTTGTAGCCGAGCGCCTGGCCGGGCCACACGATGTAACGCTCGACCTCGGCGATCACGTCGCTCTCGGCCATCGAGGAGTTGTCGAGCATGTACTGGATCGCCTGCTCGCGCGTCCAGCCCTTGGCGTGCAGCCCGGTGTCGACCACCAGCCGCATGGCCCGCAGCATCTCGTCCGACAGCCGGCCGTACCACTGGTAAGGATCGGTGAACACGCCGAGTTCCTTGCCGATGGACTCGGCGTAAAGTGCCCAGCCCTCCGCGTACGACACGTAGTTGTTGAAACGCCGGAAGCGCGGCAGGTCCGTGAGCTCCTGCTGGATCGCGATCTGGAAGTGGTGCCCCGGTGCGGCTTCGTGCAGCGACAGGGTCTCCAGCCCGAAGCGCGGCTGCGCCTTCAGGTTGAAGGTATTGATGTAGAAGATGCCCGGGCGCTTGCCGTCGGCCGACGGCGCCTGGTACGAAGCGCCGGCCGCGGACTCCGCGCGGAATGCCTCCACGGGGCGGATCTCGTAGTCCGCGCGCGGGAAGTCCGCGAACAGCTTCGGCAGCAACGCATCGATGCGCCGCTTGACGGCGCGATAGGCGTCGAGCAACTCCTGCTCGCTGTCGAAGTAGAACCGCGGATCGTTCTCGAGATATTGGAAGAACGCGTCGAGGTCGCCCTGGAAGCCGACCTGCTGCTTGACGGTGATCATCTCCGCGCGGATGCGTGCCACTTCCCCGAGCCCGATGCGATGGATCTCCTCCGGCGACATGTCCATCGTGGTCGCGCCGCGGATCCGCCAGCGGTACCAGGCCGCGCCGTCCGGCAGGTCGCTCCAGCCCACGGTGCTGCGTGCCGCGGGTAGATAGTC
>DASTHJ010000596.1:0-2595 GCA_035718265.1 Steroidobacteraceae bacterium
GGTGATAAGCTCCACATCCGGAATGAGGCTCATCAATTTCGCTTCGAGTTTGCCGATCACCCACGTGAAGCGCGTCTTCGGCCAGGCGTCCTGCAGCGTGCGCAACAGCGGCACGACGTGGCAGGTATCGCCGATGGCGGAGAGCCGCAGCAGGCAGACTTTTTCGGGAATGGCCTGCACGCGCGATTCCAGGGTGGAAGAGTGAGACGTCACTGGCCGGTGGGAGCCGAAGTCGCTGAAGCCGCCATCGACGGCGGCCGGATGCTATACGACACACTGCGCACGAGCAATTTCTCGCCGCGGTTCTTCGACCCGGAATACTGGCGCCAGCACGATGCGATCGAGGGCAGCGCGCGCGGCCGCGGCACCACGTGGTTCATCCGCACCGGCGATTCCGGGTTCGTCCTCAGGCATTACCGCCGCGGCGGCCTGATCGCAAAATTTTCAAAGGACGCCTATTTGTGGCGCGGCGAATCGGAGACGCGCGCCTTCGCCGAGTGGTATCTCACGTATCACCTGCACCGGGCCGGTCTGCCGGTGCCCGCGCCGATCGCCGCGCGCTACGTCCGCCACGGATTGTTCTACCGCGCCGACCTGATCACGCAGCGTATCGAGGAGAGCGAATCGCTGGCCGCGCGACTGCTGCAGGGGCCACTGCCGCTCACCCAGTGGATCGCGATCGGTCGCTGCATCCGTCGCTTCCACGACGCGGGCGTGCACCACGCCGACCTCAACGCCCACAACATCCTGCTCACGCCCACGCAGGTGTACCTGATCGATTTCGACCGCAGCACGCTGCGCAAGCGCGGCTGGTGGGCGGACACCAACCTGGTGAGGCTGTACCGCTCGCTCGAGAAGATCACCCTGCTGGCCGCGCCGGACAGCTTCACCGACCAGGACTGGCACTCGCTGCTGGCCGGCTACCGGGAATCGGCCGGCCTGCCGCAAGTCTCGCTGACCTGACCGCCGATGCGCCTGCTGTACATCGTCATCGCCTATCTACTGGCGCCGGTCATGCTGGCCGCCATGGCGCTGCGCGGCCTGCGCGACCGCAGCCACTGGGAAGGTTTCTCGCAGCGCCTGGGGTTCGGTCCCGCGATCCGCGGCGCACCCGGCATCTGGGTGCACGCCGTGTCGGTCGGCGAGGTGCAGGCCGCGCTGCCGCTGGTGAATGCGCTGCTGGCGAAGTATCCGGACGTGCCGCTGGTCGTGACGACCGGCACGGTCACCGGTCGCGCGCGGGCGCGCGCGCTGTTCGGTACGCGCGTCGACGTGCGCTACGTGCCGATCGACCTGCCGGGCTCGGTGCGCCGCTTCTTCGCGCGCGTGCGGCCGCGGCTCGCCGTGATACTCGAGACCGAGATCTGGCCCAATCTCTACCACCGCTGCGGACGCCTCGGCGTGCCGCTGGTCATGGCCAGCGCGCGCATCTCGCCGCGCTCGGTGAAGAACTACCGGCGGCTGGTCAGCCTGTTCCGCGAGGCGCTGTCGCATGGCATCTTCATCGCCGCGCAGAGCGATCAGGACGCGCGGCGCTTCCACAGCATCGGTGCCAGCCCGGAGCGCACGCACGTGGTCGGCAACATCAAGTTCGATTTCCGCCTGCCGCCGAGCATCGACACGCAGGGCGCGGCGCTGCGGCGGCTGCTCGGCATGGAGCGGCCGGTGTGGGTGGCCGGCAGCACGCACGCCGTCGAGGAGGACATCGTGCTGGCCGCGCACCGCCAGGTGCGCGCGCGCTTCGCGCAGGCGCTGCTGGTGCTCGTGCCGCGACACCCGCCGCGCTTCGGCGAGGTGACCGATGCGCTGCGGGCGCGGGGCGTGAAATTCGTGAGCCGCGAAAGTGGTGCGCCCGCCTCCGGCGACACGGAAGTGTTCCTGGTCGACCGGCTCGGCGAGCTGCTGGGGTTCTACTCGGCCGCGGACGTGGCCTTCGTCGGCGGCACGCTCGTGCCGGTCGGCGGACACAACCTGCTCGAGCCGGCCGCGCTCGGCCTGCCGGTGCTCGCGGGTCCGAACAACTTCAACTCCGCCGACGTGGCGCGGCTGCTGGTCGAATGCAACGCCGTGCGCATCGTGCAGGACACGGACAGCCTCGCCGCCGCGGTGTGCGAGCTGCTGGCCGAGCCGGCCGCGCGCACCCGCATGGGCGCGAACGGCCGGATGGCGATCGAGCAGAATCGCGGTGCCGTGGATCGCCTGATGGCGTTCCTCGCGCCGCTGCTGCGCTGAAGACGCGCGGCCCGACTACTGCTGCGGCTGCGCCGGCGCCGGCTGCGCGTTCGGATCCACGGTCGGCGGATTGGCGGGCGGCGGCGGGGCTTCCAGCCAGGAATTGACGTCCTCGAGCGCCTTGCGATCGAGGATGCCGGCGGCCTGCTTCAGCGTCAGCACGTTGATCAGGTAGTCGTAGCGGCTGCGCGAGTACGCGGTCTGCGCGGCCACCAGGTTCTGGCGCGCGGCGAGCACGTCCACCGCGGTGCGCGTGCCGACGTCGTAGCCGGCCTCGGTGGCCTTGAGGGCCGTGGCCGAGGATTCCAGCGCCTGCTTGAGCGCCTGCACGCGCGAGATCTCCGACAGCACGCCGAGGTAGGC
>DASTHJ010000597.1:0-4219 GCA_035718265.1 Steroidobacteraceae bacterium
CCGCCCACCACCACCTTGATGTGCGCGGCGCCTTGTTCGCGCAGCATGTCGATCATGTAACGGAAGTACTCGTTGTGGCCGCCCTGGTAGCTGCTCACGGCAATCGCGTCGGCGTCTTCGGCAATGGCCGCGCGCACGATGTCGGCGACGCTGCGGTTGTGGCCCAGGTGCACCACCTCGGCGCCGCCCGACTGCAGCAGCCGACGGATCATGTTGATGGCGGCGTCGTGGCCGTCGAACAGCGAGGCGGCGGACACGAACCGCGGCGGCCTGCCTGGCTCCGGTGGCTTCATGGTTAATTACCGACTGGTAAGATTTGTTACCGGAGAGTAACATACCGGCACGCAGCATGGCCACGGCAACCGAAAAAACCAGTGCCCGCAAGGGCTTGCGGCCCGCCTCCCCCTGGGCCGCGCGCCGCCGTCCGCGGCACGTGCACGCGCTCAAGCGCGACGCGGTGATCCTCGCGGCGGCGCACGCCGTCCGCGCGCGCGGCTACCACAACACCTCGCTCGACGACCTGGCGGCGAGCCTCAAGGTCACCAAGCCGACGCTCTATTTGTACGTGCCGAACAAGGAGGCCATCCTGTTCGAGTGCTTCCGCGCCGGCCTCGCGCAGATCCAGGCGTCGCTCGAGGAAGCCGAGCGCGGCAGCGGCCCGGCACGCGAGCGGCTGTTCGCGTTCATCCGCGGCTACGCCGCGGCCATTGTCGGGGACTTCGGCTGGTGCATGCTGCGTGCCGAGGACCAGCATCTCGGAGCGGCGATGAGCCGGCGCATCAAGCTGCTCAAGGCCGGCATCGACAAGCGCATGCGCGCGCTGATCGACGCCGGCGTGGCCGACGGTTCGATCCGCCCCTGCGACACGCGCATGACCGCGTTCGCGCTCGCCGGGGCGCTCAACTGGATGGGCCACTGGTACCGCGAGGATGCGACGCTCAAGCCGCACGACATCGCGGAACGATTCATCGACTTTTTCAATCGCGGCCTGCGCGGCCACGGTTGACGGAGAACTCTCATGGAAAACGTCGTCATCGCCTCTGCCCGTCGCACCCCGATCGGCGCCTTCCAGGGCGCGCTCGCCGCCGCGACCGCACCGCAGCTCGGTGCCGCCGCCATCAGGGCGGCGCTCGAGTCGGCCGGCGTCGCGGGCCAGGACGTGCAGGAAGTCATCATGGGCTGCGTGCTGTCCGCGGGCCTCGGCCAGGCACCGGCGCGCCAGGCCGCGCTCGCCGCCGGCATCCCGCCGGGAGTTCCCACGACCACGGTCAACAAGATGTGCGGCTCCGGCATGAAGGCCGTGATGCTGGCCGCCGACCAGATCCGCGCCGGCGACGTGGCACTCGCGGTGGCCGGCGGTCTCGAGTCGATGAGCAACGCGCCCTATCTACTGCCCAAGGCGCGGGCCGGCATGCGCATGGGCCACGGCGAAGTCCTCGACCACATGTTCTACGACGGCCTGCAGAGCCCGTTCGACGGGCAGATGATGGGCGCGTTCGCCGAGGCCACGGCGCAGAAATACGGCTTCACGCGCGCCGACCAGGACGCGTTCGCCACCGAATCGACGCAGCGCGCGCTCGCGGCCGTCAAGTCCGGGGCGTTCGCCGCCGAGGTCACGCCAGTCACCGTCAAGGGCCGCAAGGGCGAAACCGTGGTGGACAAGGACGAGACGCCGTTCACGGTGGACCTCGCGAAGATCCCGACGCTCAAGCCCGCGTTTCGCAAGGACGGCACGGTCACGGCCGCGTCCTCGTCGTCCATCTCCGACGGCGCGGCCGCCGTGGTGCTGATGTCCGGCGCCGAGGCGGCGCGCCGCGGCGTCAAGCCGCTGGCCCGGATCGTCGGTTACACGAGCTTCGCGCGCGAGCCGGAATGGTTCACCACCGCGCCGGCCAGCGCCGTGCAAAAGCTGCTCGCGAAGCTCGGTTGGAAAGCCGGCGAGGTGGACCTGTACGAAATCAACGAGGCGTTCGCGGCGGTCACCATGGCGGCCATGCGCGACGTGGGATTCGATCACGCGCGCACCAACACGCTGGGCGGAGCCTGTGCGCTCGGCCATCCCATCGGTGCGACCGGCGCGCGCATCCTCGCCACGCTGGTGCACGCCCTGCGCGCCCGCGGCGGCGGCCGCGGCATCGCCTCGCTGTGCATCGGCGGCGGTGAAGCCACCGCTATCGCCGTCGAAGTGCCGTAACGCGTCGCGGTCCGATATGCTGTGCGCCTGCTGACAGCATCGAGGTTGCGATGAAATACGCCGACGTGCGCGCCGTCGTCACCGGGGGTGCCTCCGGTCTCGGTCTGGCCGTCGCGCGCCACATCACGGCCGCCGGCGGCCGCGTCACATTGTTAGACGTGCAGGAAGGCCCGGGCCAGGCCGCGGCCGCATCGCTCGGCGCCAGGGCCGGCTTCGCCAAGTGCGACGTCACCTCGGAGATCGAGGTCGATGCCGCCGTCGAAGCGGCGCGCGCCGCCATGGGTTCGATCGACCTGCTGGTCAATTGCGCGGGCGTCATCGGCGCGGGCCGCGTGCTCGGCAAGAATGGCCCCATGGCCGGCGACTTCTTCAGCAAGGTGGTGCAGATCAACCTGGTCGGCACCTTCCTGTGCGACAAGGCGGCCGCGTCGGTCATGCAGCACAACACGCCGAACGCCGACGGCGAGCGCGGCGTGATCATCCATACCTCCTCGGTCGCGGCCTTCGAGGGCCAGATCGGCCAGGCGGCGTATTCGGCCACCAAGGCGGGCGTGGCCGGCATGACGCTGCCGATCGCGCGCGAGCTCGCCATGTTCGGCATCCGCGTCTGTTCGATCGCGCCCGGCATCTTCGCGACGCCGATGCTCGCCGGCATGCCGCAGGACGTGCAGGACTCGCTCGGCAGGCAGGTACCGTTCCCGCCGCGGCTCGGACGTCCCGGGGAATTCGCCTCGATGGTGCAGACCATCGTGGAGAACGCGTATCTCAACGGCGAGACCATCCGTCTCGACGGCGCCATCCGCATGCAGCCGAAATAGCCATGGCGAACGGTCCCGCGCAACGCGATGTCATGGAGTACGACGTGGCCGTGATCGGTGCGGGCCCCGCCGGTCTCGCCACCGCGATCCGCCTCAAGCAGCGCAAGCCCGAGCTGACGGTGTGCATCCTCGAGAAGGGCTCGACGCTGGGCGCGCACATCCTCTCGGGTGCCGTGCTCGAGCCGGGGCCGCTCGATGCGCTGCTGCCGGAGTGGCGCACTGCCCCTCTGCCGATCCGCGTGCCCGTGACGCACGACGAGTTCCGCTGGCTGAGCCGGCGCGGCGCCAGCAAGGTGCCGTGGATCCCCGGCTACCTGCGCAACGAGGGCAACTTCATCATCTCGCTGGGCGGGCTCGTGCAATGGCTCGGCAGCCAGGCCGAGAATCACGGCATCGACGTGTTCGCCGGCTACGCAGCCGCGCTGCCGCTGTTCGACGACGATGGCTCGGTGGCCGGCGTGCAGATCGGCGACATGGGCGTGCAGCACGACGGTTCGCGCGGTCCCAACTACACGGCCGGCCCGGAGGTACGCGCGCGCCTCACGGTGATCGCCGAAGGCTGCCGCGGCAGCCTCGCGAAGCTGCTGATCCGCCGCTACAGGCTCGACGAGAAGGCCGACCCGCAGGTGTATGCGCTCGGCATGAAGGAGTTGTGGCAGCTGCCGCCGGGCCGCGTGCAGCCGGGACTCGTGCAGCACAGCGTCGGCTGGCCGCTCGACTCGAAGACCTACGGCGGCAGCTTCGTCTACCACCTGGACGACAATCGCGTGTACGTCGGCTTCGTGACCGGCCTCGACTACCGGGATCCGCGCTTTTTCCCGTTCGAGGCCTTCCAGCAGTTCAAGCATCACCCGTCGATGCACGATTTCCTGAAAGGCGGCGAGATCGTCTCCGCGGGCGCGCGCTCGATCGCCGCCGGCGGCTTCCAGTCCATGCCCAAGCTCGAGATGCCCGGCGCCGTGCTGGTCGGCGACGCCGCCGGCACGCTCAACGTGCCCAAGATCAAGGGCATCCACCAGGCCATGCGCTGCGGCATGGCGGCCGCGGACTACTTCGTCGAGAACAACACCAGCATTGGCTTCGATGCCGTGTGGCGCAGGACCGAGGCGGTGGCCGAGTTGCGCGAGGTGCGCAACATCAAGCCCGGTTTCAAGCGCGGGCTGCGCACAGGCGTGCTGAACGCCGCGATGGAAAGCGTGCTCGGCGG
>DASTHJ010000598.1:0-7163 GCA_035718265.1 Steroidobacteraceae bacterium
CCCGGCCGCGGCGATGGCGCCGTCGATGCCGCGCCACGACATGATGGCCGCATCCGGCGGAATCCCGCCCTCGAGGATCTCGTCCCAGCCGATCACGCGGCGGCCCTTGCTCTCGATGAATTTCGCGATGCGCTGGATGAAGTAGCCTTGCAGCGCGTGCGCGTCCTGGACGCCCAACTCCTTCATGCGTGCCTGCACGCGCGCCGATGATTCCCACTGCGGCTTCACCGCCTCGTCGCCGCCGACGTGGATGAACTGGCCGGGAAACACCTCGATGACTTCACCGAGCACGTTTTCGAGGAACTGGAAGGTCGATTCCTCGACGTTGAAGAGGTTCTCGTAGACGCCCCAGTCGGAGGGCACTTCCTTGAGCTTGTTGGAGGCCGGCGGCACGCCGAGCTCCGGATACGCGACGATGGCGGCGGTCGCATGCCCCGGCATCTCGATCTCCGGGACCACCGTGACGTGGCGCGAGGCGGCGTAAGCCACGATGTCGCGCGCCTGGTCCTGCGTGTAGAAGCCGCCATGCAGCCGCGGCTTGCCGGTCTTCGGGTCGATGTCCGCGCGCGGCGCCTGGCCCGCCGGCACGCGCCACGCGCCCACCGCGGTGAGCTTCGGATACTTCTTGATCTCCAGGCGCCAGCCCTGGTCATCGGTGAGATGCCAGTGCAACACGTTGAGCTTGTGCTGCGCCATGCGGTCGATGAACTTCTTGATGTACTCCGGCGACTGGTAGTGCCGCACGGAATCCAGCATCAGCCCGCGCCACTGGAAGCGCGGCGCGTCCTTGATGTCGAGCACCGGCACCCGGCCGACGCCACCCTGCAACGGCGCCACCGTCAGCAACTGCCACAGCGTGACCGCACCATAGAAGAGTCCGGCCGGCGTGCGCGCCTTGACGACGACACCGCCCGGTTTGACCGACAGCGAATAACCCTCCGCGGCGAAGGACTCATCGTCCGGCGCGATCACGAACGAGATGGCATCCGACCCGGAGTCGTCCTCGCGCGGGGCGCGCACGCTGATCTCGGGATCCTGTCGCGCGAGCCCCGCAAAATATCCCGCCGCTTCCGCGGCGCCCGCACCGCCGGAGTAGATCACGGACGTGGCGGCGCTCACCCGGAAGGCACCTGTCCCGCCGGTGAACTCACGCGGCACGGGGATCACGAGCGGGCTCGCCGCAGGCGTGGCCGCGGCGCGGCGGTCGCCGCCACCCGACCCGCACGCAGACAGCACGGCGAACACACAGAGGAGAGTCAGCTTCGATACCAGGTCGGATTTCATGCTTGCCTCATCGCCCTCGGCCTGCCGCATCCACGTCGCGGGCATCGGGCGCACAGGTTGTCCGGAGAACCCGAATCCTGCCTGATTCACGCGATGGAGCAACTCGCGACGCAAGGCGCCCGCCCCCGGCTGCGCGCCGGGCGTCGCCTGAGGGAAGAAGCCCGCAGCCCCGGCCGGGACTGCGGGCATCCGTTCAGAACTTCGCTCGCAGGTTCAGATAGAACTGCCGCCCGTTGTTGTAGAACGCCGTCGGGGCAGTCGCGCTCTGGTAATAGTTCAGTTCCGGGCTGTTCAGGTTGAGTGCATCCAGGCTGACGCTGAGCCACTCCGTCGGCTTGTAGTTGAGCGTCAGCGCCAGGGTCCCGAAATCATCCTGGTAGTACGGATTGGCACCCGACAGGCCGATCAGGAACGCGGTCCGGTAGCTGTAGCTCACGCGCGCCGAGAACATCTCGTTCTCGAAATAGGCACCCACGTTGTAGGTGTCCTTCGAAGTGCCCACCAGGTGGTTGCTGCCGTCGGCCCAGGTGTGCGCCGTCTTGCCGTCCGCATAGGTGTAGTTGGCGCTGAAGCCGAAGGAATCGCCGATCGGCTGCTCGTACACCAGCTCCAGGCCGTTCACCGAGCCATTGGAGTTGACGGGCACGGAGACGAGATAGGTTTCGAGCTGGTTGGTCAGCTCGCTGAACAGCTGCCGGTTCTCGGTACCGAAGGCGACATAGTCCTTGAGGTCCATCGCGAAGGCGCCGACCGACAGCAAGCCGCGCGGCATGAAGTACCACTCGATGTTGCCGTCGAAGTTGGTGGAGATCACCGGCTTCAGTTCCGGGTTGCCGCCACCACCGGTCTTGTTCAGGTCCGAGCCCCAGCTCGAGGCGCCGAGCGCCGAGTAGTCCGGCAGCGTCATGGTCTGCGACGCGGCGAAGCGGAACACCACGTCGTCCGACATGCGGAACTTCAGGTTCGCGCTCGGCAGCACCTTGTCGTGCTTGTTGTCGGTGTCCTGGTAGATCCAGTTGCCGAACAGGCTGCTGACATCGGCGTTCGCCGGACTGCTGACCGCCTGGAAGGAGTTGATCTCCTGGTCGACGTTGACGTAGCGCAGGCCGACGTTGCCGCTCCAGCGGTCGTTGCCGAAATTCGCCTGCACGTAGGCAGCGAGATTCTTCTCGGCCACCTTCCACTCGCCGCCGTAGTTGTGGCGGCCGGTCGGGCCGTCGTCGTCCGACAGCCACGTGGAGTTGGCGAGGATCGCCGAGCGCAGCGCGCCCGGCGTGAAGTACCACAGGTCACGCGGGAAATTGCCGCCGATGTCACTGGCGAAGTCGCCCGGATACGAGTTGGTCGTGCCGTTCTGCAGGTCGGACCAGATGTCGCCGGGACTCGCGCCTTCCGGCGAGCGCGCCTCGCGCTCGTGATCGGCGTAGCGGGCGCCGAATTCGAGCGAGTTCAGCGCGCCGGCTTCCAGTGCCTGGCGGAAATTCAGGTCGATCCAGTCTTCCGAATCGAGCGCCGTGACCTGCTGGTTGCCCCACGTGCCGAAGCCGGTCACGCCGGTGGGCGAGCTGTCTCCGCCGACGGTCCAGTCGAGGGGTTTGCTGGTGCCGTGGCTCGTCCAGCTCGCACCACCGCCGCGGTTCGTGGTCACTTCGGCGATGAACTGGCGCGCGGTCGTGCCCTCGCCTTCCGTGGTTCCGAGCTGCGCATCGAAGTGCAGCGAGTCGCTGAGCTTCCAGTCGGCATCGAACGTGACGTAGTGGCTCTTCGCGGTGGCTTCGCGCGAGATCATGTCGTAGACCGCGTAGTCGCGGCCGGCCACGCCGGCATAGGTCGCGCTGGTCAGCACGCCGTTCTCGACCGTGTAGCCCGGCTCCGGCGCCTGCGCACGCGCGAAGTTGCCACCCCACAGCATGAAGTTGCGGTTGTAGTTGTTCGCGTCCATGTCGGAGAGGAAGCCGCTCAGGCCCAGCGTCAGGTCGTCCGAGGGCTTGAACTGCATCTCCAGCAGGCCGCCCTTGCGATCGCGCACCTGCTCGAACAGTGTCGCGCCAATCAGGCCGGGAGCCTGCACGCCGACCAGGTCCGGATTGGTGGCGGCCACCGGGTCGGTGTCGGCGATCGTGAAGAAGCCGCCCGGGATTTCCTGCGCGTCACGCCGCAGTGCCCGTTCCTGCTTGAACACCTGCAGCAGCACGCCGAAGGTGCCGGCTTCGTTCTTGTAATTGAACAGGCCCGAAAGCTGCGGATCGTACGAGTCGGCCTGATCGGAATACACGCTGCCGAGGGAGGCTTCGAAAGTCACCGACTTGTCGAATTGGAATGGCTTGCGCGTGATGATGTTGACCGTGCCCGTCGTGCCGCCTTCCTGCAATCGGGCCTGGGAGGACTTGTTGACTTCAACCGAGTTGACCAGCTCGGACGGCAGCAGCGTGTAGCTGACGCTGCGGCCGACGTTGTTGCCCTGGCTCAGCACGAACCAGTCGGCGGAGCCGACGCTGTGACCATTGATGAGCGTCTGGGTCAGGCTCGGGCTGGTGCCTCGCAGGCTGACGCGGTCGGCTTCATCGAAACCACCCTCGTCGGCGCTCGAGGAGCTGATGTTCACGCCGGGCAGACCGCGCAGCGCGTCGGCGACGTTGTGCGCGGGCAGCTTGCCCACGTCCTCGGCGGTCACGACTTCCAGGCGCGCGTCGGCGTCGCGCTTGACGTCGAGCGACTGCTGCAGGCTGGCGCGGATGCCGGTGACCAGGATCTCCTGGATTTCCTCGCCGCCGGAGGAAGAAGCCGTCGCTGCCTGGGCCGATGCGGACTGGTGATATAAGGCGAACGCAATCGCCGTACCGAGCAACGTCGATCTTCGGATGTTCATGGACAGCTTCTCCCCTTTGTTCTGGCTGAAGACCAATTGGAGCCCAATATAGTACCAATCGAAGAAAAATGACAAGCGAGTTTGATACCAATAGGCCAGTTGCGGCACTAATCAAGAAAAAACAGCGAATTATGTGCGCACCGCCATGTCTTCGGGGCTCCAATGGTATTGCATTGGTAATATGTCGGTGGCATGGTTTGCACACTTCCAGGGGAGAACGCCTTGCCCACTCTTTCGCAGGTCCTGCTGCCGCTCGATGAATCGAGCGCCCAGCCGCTCTACCAGCAACTGCAGCGCTCGCTGCGCGGCGCCATCGAAAACGGAATCATCGGTCCCGACGACGCGCTGCCGCCCGAGCGCGACCTCGCGGAGATGCTCGGCGTCTCGCGCATCACCGTGCGCAAGGCCATCGACGAACTGGTCGAAGACGGCTTGCTGATCCGCAAGCAGGGCTCCGGCACTTTCGTCAGCAATCGCGTCGAGAAGAATTTCGCGAAGCTGACTTCGTTCTCCGAGGACATGCGCGCCCGCGGCCGCCAGCCGCGCAGCGTGTGGATGAACCGCGCCGCCGGCACGGTGACCCCCGAGGAATCGCTGACCCTGAGGTCGAGCCCCGGCACGCCGGTGTTCCGCTTCCACCGCATCCGCTATGCGGACGATGCGCCCATGGCCATCGAGCACGCCACGGTGATCGCCAGCTGCCTCAGCTCGCTCGACGACGTCGAAAGCTCGCTGTACGAAGCGCTGGAGCGCACCGGCAACCGCCCGGTGCGGGCGCTGCAGCGGCTGCGCGCGGTGCTGCTGACCGCCGGGCAGGCCAAACTACTCAAGGCGCAGGAGGGTGAAGCCGGGCTGCTGGTGGCGCGCGTCGGCTACCTGAAGGATGGCCGGGCCGTCGAGTATTCGCAGTCCTGGTACCGCGGTGAAATCTACGACTTCGTCGCGGAGCTGAGCGCCAGCACGTGACCACGCAGATGTTCCTCGAAGCCGCCGAGGCGCCCGACGTGGTGGCCCGGCAGCTCGCGCAGAACGCGCCGCTGCTGGCGCGGGTCGGCGCCTCGTTGCGCGGCCGTCCGCCGCGCGCGGTCGTGACCTGCGCGCGCGGCAGCTCCGATCATGCCGCCACCTATGCGCGCTACCTGATCGAGGCACACACGCCGGCGCTCACCTCCTCCGCCGCGCCGTCGCTGAGCTCGATCTACGACGCCGGCACCGACCTGCGCGATGCGCTGTTCATCGCCATTTCGCAATCCGGCAGGAGCCCGGACCTGCTCGCGGCCACGGCGAACGCGAAGTCGCGCGGCGCGCTGACGCTCGCGCTGTGCAACTCGCCGGATTCGCCGCTGATGCAAGCCGCGGACATCGCCGTGCCGTTGCACGCCGGGCCCGAGAAGAGCGTGGCCGCGACCAAGTCGTACATCGCCTCGCTGGCCGCCGTCGCGCAGCTCGTGGCGCACTGGAGCCAGGATCTCGCACTGTCCGCGTCGCTGGCGCAGTTGCCGGAACAGTTGGCGCGCGCCTGGCGCTGTGACTGGAACGCGGCCGTGCAGGTGCTCGCCGACGCCGTGAACCTCTACGTGGTCGGGCGCGGCTTCGGCCTCGGCATCGCGCAGGAGGCCGCGCTCAAGCTCAAGGAAACCTGCGGCCTGCATGCCGAGGCGTTCAGCTCGGCCGAGGTTCGCCACGGGCCGATGGCACTGGTCGGAGCAGGATTCCCGGTGCTGATGTTCGCGCAGGATGACGACACGCGCGCCGGCATCGAGTCGCTGGCCGGGGAGTTCGCTGCGCGGGGCGCGCGCGTGCTGCTGGCCGGTGGCCAGGCGCCGCGCGCGATCGCGCTGCCGACGATCTCCGCGCCGGCCGTGCTCGAGCCGGTGCTCGCGATCCAGTCGTTCTACGCGATGGCCAACGCCCTGAGCCTGGCGCGCGGGCTCGACCCCGACCGACCGCCGCACCTGAACAAAGTGACCGAGACGGTGTGATGCTGCAGGCCTTTCGCAACGGCAAGATCCTCACCGACGCCGGCTTCGAGTCCGGGCGGACGCTGCTGGTGCGTGGCGACCGCATCGAGGCCGTGCTCGGCGCACGCGAAGTCGCGGGCGCGGACCAGGAGATCGACCTCGCCGGCGGACTGCTGGTCCCCGGCTTCATCGACTGCCAGGTGAACGGCGGTGGCGGGGAATTGTTCAACGACGATCCGTCGGTGGAGACCATCGCCACGATCGGGCGCGCGCACCGCAAATTCGGCACCACCGGATTCCTGCCGACGCTGATCAGCGACGACCTCGACGTGGTGGCGCGCGGCATCGAAGCGGTGCGCGAGGCCATCGCGCGCCGCATCCCGGGCGTGCTCGGCATCCACGTCGAGGGCCCGTTCCTCAACGAAGCGCGGCGTGGCGTGCACGACGCCCGCAAGCTGCGCGAGCTCGACGACGCGGCCGTCGAACTGCTGATGCAGCCGCACGGCGGCGTGACCATGGTGACGCTGGCGCCGGAACGCACGACGCCGCAGTTCATCCGCCAGCTCAGCGAGGCCGGCGTCATAGTCTCTGCCGGTCATACGAACGCCACCTTCGGGGAGCTGCAGCCGGCGCTGCGCGCCGGGCTGCGCGGCTTCACGCACCTGTTCAACGCCATGTCGCCGCTGGGCTCGCGCGAGCCCGGCGCCGTGGGCGCGGCGCTCGCGGATTCCCAAAGCTGGTGCGGCCTCATCGTTGATGGTCATCATGTGCATCCCGAGGTCATGAAACTGGCGCTGCGCGCCAAGCGCCACGACCGGTTCATGCTGGTGTCGGACGCGATGCCGAGCGTGGGCGCCGAGGTGAAGTCCTTCGTGCTGAACGGACGGCCGATCCACGTCGCCGACCGCAAGCTCGTCGACGAAGAGGGACGCCTGGCCGGCGCCGACCTCGACATGTCCACGGCCGTGCGCAACGCGGTGCGCCTGCTCGGTCTGCCGGTGATCGACGCGGTGCAGATGGCGAGCGCCAACCCGGCTGAATTCCTCGCC
>DASTHJ010000599.1:0-13763 GCA_035718265.1 Steroidobacteraceae bacterium
GGCGCCGCGCGCCAGCCCCTGGCGGCCGGCGATCGCCAGGTTGATGTAGACGAAGAAGATCAGCACCGCGTACCCGATGCGCGCGTAACGTCCCTGGCGCGGCCGCAGGCGCGCGAGCGGCACGGCGATGCCGGCGAGCACCACGGCCATGATCGGGAACGTGATGCGCCAGTGCAGCTCGGCCCGTGCCTCGGGCGCGGCGGAGCGCAGCAGCTCGCGCGTCGGCGTGCCCTCGAGAGCCACGGCGCCGTCACCGGCGGCCGGCAAGCGCACCGGGATGGTGTTCTCCGCGAAGCGCACGATGCGGAAGCGGCGCTCGCCGGGAATGCCCTCGAACCGCTCGCCGTCGTACAGCGTGATCACCTGCAGGTCCCCGCCCTCGGAATAGGCGTGCGTGGCGCGCTGCGCCAGCGCGATCTCCAGCTTGCCGGCGCGTTCGCGCTCGACGAACACGCGCGTCAGCGTGCCGTCGTCCTCGGTACCCTGCGCGTACACGACGGTGCTGCCGCCGCCGAAGATGCGGAACCGGCCCGCGGAGATGGGCGCGAACTGCCCGGCGCGCAACGCCTCGCTGCGCAGCTCGAGCATGCGGCCCGAGGCGGCCGGCGACACGTACAGTGACACGGCCGTCAGCAGCACGACCAGCAGCAACGAAAATCCGAGCACGGGCAGCAGCACGGGACGACCGCCCGTGCCGCAGGCCTGCATCGCCGTCATCTCGCTGTCGTGGTACAGCCGGCCGAGCGCCAGGACCACGCCGAGCAGCAGGCCGACGGGCACCACCAGCGACAGGTTCTGCACCACGCTCAGCAGGATGAGCTCGAGCACCACGCCGCGCGGATACTGGCTCTCGGCCGCGCGCTCTAACACACGCGCCACCTGATTTGTGAGCAATATCGCGAGTAATACGCCAGTTACTGCGAGCCAGCTGACGACCACTTCGCGCAGGATGTAGCGATCGAGAATGCGCAACAACGGATTACCCGCAGGGGTCTGCCAAAGGGACTTGCCGAGGGGACTTACGATACACTCCGCGACCTTAAAGCACCGCCGCCCTCCGGGACAACGAGGCCGGCCAAGCTGAAGGATCACCAAAAATGCAGTTCGATACCTGGACCAAGGCGCTCGCAGAGCTGCCGGTCGATTGTGTTGCCGTCGGTGTCCACGAAGAGGGTGAGCTGACTGCAGAAGCCAGGACCCTGGACCTGCGCTGCCGCGAGAAGCTGTCGCGTCTGCTCAAGCGCGGCGACTTCACCGGCAAGACCGGTGAGAGCTGGCTGCTCACGGACCTCGAAGGCTTGCGCGCGGAACGCGTGCTGCTCGTCGGGCTGGGCGCCAGACCGAAGGACGGCGTGTCGCGCAGGGCCTGGCGCCGCTCGGTGGGCGCCGCGCTCACGGCCGCCACGCGCACGCGCGTGACTTCGCTCGCGCTGGCGCTGCCGCGCCCCGCGGCGAAGGTGTTGTCCGACGAGCGCCTGGGCCGCGCGGTCGCCGAGCTCACCGGCCACACGCTGTATCGGGTCAACGACCTGAAGACCGGCAAGAAGCCGCGCGCTCACACGCTGGCGCGTATCGTCGTGGCCGCGGCCGCGAAGTCCGCGCAGGCCGTGAAGAAGGGCTTCACGCAGGGCACGGCGCTGTCGAATGGCGCGGCGCTGATGCGCAACCTCGCGAACCTGCCCGGCAACGTCTGCACGCCCACCTACCTGGGCCGCACCGCCGAGGACCTGGCGAAGGCGCACAAGTCGCTCAAGGCCAAGGTGCTCGGCCTGCCCGAGATCAGGCGCGAGAAGATGGGCTGCCTGCTCGCCGTCACGCAGGGCAGCGAGCAGCCGCCGCGCTTCATCGTCCTCGAGCACCGCCATCCGAAGGCGAAGAACGCGCCCGTGGTGCTGGTCGGCAAGGGCATCACCTTCGACACCGGCGGCATCTCGCTCAAGGATCCGCCGCTCATGGACGAGATGAAGTTCGACATGAGCGGCGCGGCCTGCGTGCTCGGCACGATGAACATGGTGGCCGAGCTCAACCTGCCGCTGAACGTCGTCGGCCTGGTGGCCGCCTGCGAGAACATGCCGGACGGCCGGGCGATCAAGCCGGGCGACATCGTCACCAGCGCGCAAGGTCTCACCGTCGAGATCCTGAACACCGACGCCGAAGGCCGGCTGATCCTCTGCGACGCGCTGAACTACGCCAAGCGCTTCAAGCCGGACGTGGTCATCGACATGGCCACCCTGACGGGCGCCATCGTCATCGCGCTCGGCGTGCACCACACCGGCGTGTTCTCCAACAACGACGCGCTGGCGCGCGAGCTGGTCGACTGCGGACTGGCCGCCGACGACCGCGCCTGGCACATGCCGCTCACCGAGGAGTACGGCGAGCAGCTCAAGAGCAATTTCGCCGACGTGGCCAACGTCGCCGGCCGCGACGGCGGCTCGATCACGGCTGCGGCCTTCCTCGGGAAGTTCACCCGGGACCTGACCTGGGCGCATCTCGACATCGCGGGCACCGCCTACCAGGGCGGCGCCTCCAAGGGCAGCACGGGCCGCCCGAGCGCGCTGCTGCTCGAGTACCTGTTGCGCCGCGCAGCGCGCTAGCCGGTACGCCGCGAACTCGGCGTACCAGCCCGATGACCCCGCGAATCGACTTCTACGTCAGCCAGGATTCCGGGGCCGACGTGCGACTGCGGCTGGCTTGCCGCGTCGCCGAGAAGGCCTACCTGGCGCAGCAGAAGGTGGTCGTGCTGCTCGAGGATGCCGAGACGCTGAAGCGCTTCGACGACCTGCTGTGGACCTTCGCGGACGGCAGTTTCGTGCCGCACGACCGCGTCGATGCCGGCGGCGGGCCGTGTGAAGCGCCCGTGGCGCTGAGCACCGGCGCCCTGCCCGCCGCGCATCACGACGTGCTGATGAACCTGTCGGGTGCCGTGCCCCAGTTCTTCGAGCAGTTCGGCCGCGTCGCGGAATTCCTCGACGCGCGCCCGGACGTGCGCGCCGCGGGGCGCGAACGCTTCAAGGTCTATCGCGCGAAGTCGCTCGAGCCCCAGACGCACAACGTCTGAGCGGCAGTCACGGCGGCGGCGAGTCCAGCGCACCGCCCGCCGCTGCGCGCCGCTGACCGGTGAGCCGGACCGCCAGGCGGATCGCCGGCGCCTCGACCAGGTGATAGCCGCCGACCGCGAGCACCACGAGCACCAGCAGCGCGGTGAGCCAGCCGGCGAACGGGGATGCCGGCCGCAGCCAGAACAGCCCGACCCACATCGCGATCAGGTGGAACAGGTAGATGCCATAGGAATACCTGGCGACCGCGCGCGTGAGGCGATTGAAGACGCTCGCGCCCGACTGACGGAACAGCGGCAATACCAGGCCCACCAGCAGGCAGGTGACGTACTGCAGCGCGATGGGATGCAGACCCGGGACCAGGGCTTCTGCGCCGAGATAAGCGGGCACCAGCACGGCCAGTAACATGACCCACGACTTTCCGGGAAACCGGGCGGCGACGTGCCGGTACCAGGCATACGCGATGACGCCCGCGAGGAAACAAGGGCCGAACTGCGCGCCGTAGAGCCGCCCGGAAATCTTCGGCAGCAACCAGCCGAGCGCCATCGCGACGACGAACAGTGCGGCCAGACGTCCCGGATCGCGGGCGCGCTTCGTGAGCAGGAACACGAACGGCAGCGCCAGGTACATCTGCACTTCGATCGGCAATGTCCACATCGGCCCGCTCAGTGGCGTCGTTGCCGTCAGGTTCATGGTCAGCGCCAGGTTGGACAGGACGGCGCCGATCGATGGCGTCTCGTGCGCCTGCCAAGGCGCGGGCGGGATCTGCAGCAGCAACGTCAGCGCGATGCACAGCAACGCCAGCGGATAGATGCGGAACGCGCGCCGGATGTAGAACGTGCGCAACAGCGGCACGTCCGCGAGCCCGGCACGATCCAGCGAAGCGGTGAGCACGAAACAGGTGTGCACGAAGAACAGCAGCACGCCGAGCCGCCCGAGCTGCCGATCGAGCGGATCGAAGTGGTACAGGCCGAACGACTCCAGGCATGTCATGACGTGGCTGGCGAGCACCAGCAGCACCGCGAGGGCACGCATCGCATCGAGATTCGGCAGCGATCCGGACGCCGCGCGCGGCGGGACATCGGGGTGCATCGGGGTCATCGCTGCCGGAGTGTGCCGCCTCGCAAGGGCAATGGCGAAACCCGCGGCTTCGCCGGCGCGGAATTTCGCGCGCGGCCCGCCGGCAGGGTTCGTTTCCGTATAATCCCGGGCCTTCATGGACAAGGCCTACACTCCCGGCGACATCGAGCGCCGGATCTACCAGCGTTGGGAAGCTTCCGGGGCATTCGCGCCCAGCAGTGAGGGCGAGCCGTACTGCATCATGCTGCCGCCGCCGAACGTCACCGGCACATTGCACATGGGTCACGCGTTCCAGCACACGCTCATGGACGCGCTCACTCGCTGGCATCGCATGCGCGGCTACTCGGCGCTGTGGCAGCCGGGCACGGACCATGCCGGGATCGCGACGCAGATGGTGGTGGAGCGCCAGCTCGCCGCGGAAGGCAAACACCGTCTGGATCTCGGCCGGGAGAAATTCCTCGAGCGTGTCTGGCAGTGGAAGGAACAATCCGGCGGCACCATCACGCAGCAGATGCGCCGCCTCGGCGACTCGGTCGACTGGTCGCGCGACACGTTCACCATGGACCCGCGCCTCTCGCGCGCCGTCACGGAAGAGTTCGTGCGCTTGCACGACGAAGGCCTGATCTATCGCGGCAAGCGCCTGGTGAACTGGGACCCGGTGCTGCTCACCGCGGTGTCGGATCTCGAGGTCGTGTCGGAGGAAGAAAATGGCTCGCTCTGGCACATACGGTACCCGATCGTCGGAGGTGGTGGGCACCTCGTGGTCGCCACCACGCGTCCGGAAACCATGCTCGGCGACACGGCCGTCGCCGTAAATCCGGACGACGAGCGTTACCGCACGCTGCTCGGAAGACAACTCGAGCTGCCGCTCACCGGCCGCACGATCCCGGTGATCGCCGACAGCTACGTGGACGCCGCGTTCGGCTCCGGCTGCGTGAAGATCACGCCGGCGCACGACTTCAACGACTACGACGTCGGGCAGCGCCACGGACTCGGGCAGATCAACATCTTCACGCCCGACGCGAAGATCAACGAAAACGGCCCGGCGGCGTACCGCGGCCTGGATCGGTTCGAAGCTCGCAGGAAGATCGTCGCCGATCTCGAGGCGGCCGGACTCATCGAGAAGATAGAGCCTCACAAGCTGAAAATTCCGCGCGGCGATCGAACCAACGCGGTCATCGAGCCGTATCTCACCGACCAGTGGTACGTGAAGATCGGGCCGCTGGCCGAACCGGCGCTCAAAGCCGTGGAAGAAGGCCGCACGCGCTTCGTGCCCGAGAACTGGACCAAGACCTATTACGAGTGGATGCGCAACATCAAGGACTGGTGTGTGAGCCGCCAGCTCTGGTGGGGACATCGCATCCCGGCCTGGTACGACGACGCCGGCAGGATCTACGTCGGCCACGACGAGGCCGACGTGCGTCGCAAGCACTCGCTCGCCGCCGACCTGCGGCTGCGCCAGGACGACGACGTGCTCGACACCTGGTTTTCCTCGGCGCTGTGGCCGTTCACCACGCTGGGCTGGCCCGACAATACGCCGGAGATGAAGAAGTACTACCCGACCAACGTGCTCGTCACCGGCTTCGACATCATCTTCTTCTGGGTCGCGCGCATGATGATGATGGGCCTGAAGTTCATGGGTGACGTGCCGTTCCGCGACGTCTACATCACCGGCCTGATCCTCGACGAGCACGGCGACAAGATGTCGAAGGCCAAGGGCAACATCATCGATCCGCTCGACATCGTCGACGGCATATCGCTCGATGCCCTGCTGACCAAGCGCACCACTGGCCTGATGCAGCCGCAGATGAAGCAGCGCATCGAGGCGAATACCCGCAAACAATTCCCGCATGGCATCGAATCGCACGGTACCGACGCGCTGCGCTTCACGATGGTCTCGCTCGCCGGGCCTTCGCGCGAAATCAACTTCAACATGGGCCGCGTCGCGGGCTACCGCAATTTTTGCAACAAGCTGTGGAACGCGGCGCGCTTCGTGCTGATGACCGTCGAAGGTTCTGATCTCGTCGGCGACGCGGAGCCCTCCGTGGCCGACCGCTGGATCGTGTCGCGTTTCGCCACGATGCTCACCCAGCTCGACGCTCACCTGCTCGCTTACCGCTTCGATCTCGCGGCCAGCGCCGTCTACGAGTTCACCTGGTACGAGTTCTGCGACTGGTACCTCGAGTTGACCAAGCCCGTGCTGCAGGGCGAAGGTTCCACCGAAGCCCAGAAGCGCGGCACGCGCCGTACGCTCGTGACCACGCTCGAGGCGCTGCTGCGCGCCTTGCACCCGCTGATACCGTTCATCACCGAGGAGATCTGGCAGCGCGTGAATCCGCTGGTGGCACCGCTGGCCGCCGCGGCCACGCCGCGCGAGGACCTGACGCGCGCGGGCACGCGCGCGCCGGACCTGCTGATGCTCGCGCGCTTCCCGGCCGCGTCCGATTTCGCCTCCGACGCCGAGGCCGAAGCGCAGGTCGCGCGACTCAAGCAGCTCATCCTCGGCGTGCGCCAGGCGCGCAGCGGCATGAACCTCGCGCCGTCGCTGCGGCTGCCGGTGCTCTACCACGGCGGTTCTCCGGCCGAGATCGAGCAGACCGAGAAGACGGCGGCGTACGCCATGCGCCTCGCGGGCCTGGCGTCGCTGACGCGGACGCCGCCGGAGCAGATCCCGGCCGCGAGCACCTCGATCATCGTCGGCGGCACGACGTTCAGCATCCCGATGCAGGGACTCATCGAACCCAAGGCGGAGATCGCGCGCGTCGGCAAGCTGATCGCCAACAACGAATCCGACATCGGCAAGCTCACCGCCAAGCTCGCCAACACGCGCTACACGGAGAATGCCAGGCCGGAGATGGTCGCGGCCGATCGCGCCCGGCTGGCGGAGCTCACCGAGCAGACCGCCGGCTACCGCGCGCACCTGGAAAACGTGCGCAAGCTCGAGCCCGCATGAGCGCCCCGCAGCACATTGCCCGCGCGCTCGCCGACCTGGACCGCATCATCCTCGGCAAGCCCGAGGCCGTGCGCCTGGCGCTCACCTGCCTGCTGGCACGCGGCCACCTGCTCATCGAGGACGTGCCCGGCGTGGGCAAGACCACGCTGGCGCACGCGCTGGCGCACGTGCTCGGCCTCGCCTGGCAGCGCGTGCAGTTCACCAGCGACCTGCTGCCGGCCGACATCATCGGTGTCTCGGTATTCGACGGCGCGAGCGGCGGCTTCTCGTTCCGCAAGGGACCGATGTTCACGCAGCTGCTGCTCGCGGACGAAGTCAACCGCGCCAGTCCCAAGACCCAGAGCGCGCTGCTCGAGGCCATGGAGGAGCGCCAGGTCAGCGTCGACGTGACCACCTACC
Source organism: Steroidobacteraceae bacterium (assembly GCA_035718265.1). Classification (GTDB taxonomy): domain Bacteria; phylum Pseudomonadota; class Gammaproteobacteria; order Steroidobacterales; family Steroidobacteraceae; genus CADEED01. The sequence goes on from DASTHJ010000599.1 coordinate 7,489, forward strand.
GGCTGCCGGACCCGTTCTTCGTGGTCGCCACGCAGAATCCGTTCGAGCAGCTCGGCACGTTCCGGCTGCCGGAGTCGCAGCTCGACCGTTTCCTGATGCGCATCTCGCTCGGCTATCCCGATGCGGCGCACGAACGCGCGCTGCTCGCGGCCGGTGACCAGCGCGACCTGCTCGCCGGCATGGCGCCGGCGCTGAACGCCGAGGCGGTGCGCGAATTGCAGTCGGCCGCGCAGCGCGTGCACGTCGCACCGGCGCTGCTGGAATACGTGCAGAGCCTGCTCGCGAGCACGCGCGGACGCAGCGACATCCCCATCGGCCTGTCACCGCGCGCCGGCCAGGGGCTGGTGCGCGCCGCGCGTGCCTGGGCGTTGATCTCGGGCCGCGATCTCACGCTGCCGGAGGACGTGCAGGCCGTGTTCGCCGCGGTCGCCGCGCATCGACTGGAGAACGCCAGCGTCGCCTCGGGCGATCACGCGGCGTTCATCGCGGGGCTGGCGCGCGGCGTACCCGTGCCGGTCTGAGCCTGCGCCATGGCCACGGCATCCATCGCGCGCCGAGGCTGGAAATCGAAGCTGCGCGAGCGGGTGGCAGCCTGGGCGCGACGCCGCCAGGGCGACGATTCGCTGCCGGTGACCTTGCTGCCGCGACGCATCTACATCCTGCCGACGCGCGCCGGCCTGGCCTTCGCGGCGCTGCTGCTGGTCATGCTGATCGCCGGGCTGAACTATTCGAACAGCATCGCGCTGCTGTTCACGTTCCTGCTCGGCGGATTCGCGCTGATCGCCATGCACCTGTGCCATCGCAACCTGGCCGGCACCGTGATACGCGGCGTGGGCGCGGTGCATGGCTTCGCGGGCGAACGCGGACGCCTGCTGCTGACGCTCGACAACCCGGCGGATACACCGCGCATCGGCCTCGAGGTCGAGGCCGGTGAAGACGGACGCGCGCGCGTCAGCCTGCGTGCCCGCGCGACGGCGCGCAGCGACCTCGCGATCGCGCTGCCACGCCGCGGACGCGTGCCGGTCGAGCGCATCAGACTATCCACCTCGTTTCCATTCGGCCTGTTCCGTGCGTGGACCTGGCTGCATCCAGGTGTCTCCCTGCTGGCGTGGCCGGCGCCGCGCGGCCGGCGCGAGCCGCCGCCCGAGACCGCGAGCGGCGGCAGCGCCTCGGCGGTGCATCGCGCCGGCGACGAGGAATGGGCCGGCCTGCGCGAGTTCCGCGATGGCGACTCGCCGCGCCAGGTGGCCTGGCCCGTGTACGCGCGCGGCCGCGGACTCATGGTCAAGACCTACCAGTCGCCGGCTGCGCATTTCCGCCTGTTCGACCTGGCGAGCGCGCCCGGGGCGGACCTCGAGCAGCGCCTCGAGCAGCTCGCCGCCTGGATCGTGGGCGCGCATGCACGTGGCGAGCGCTACGGAGTGCGGCTCGGCGAGCAGCAGGTCGCTCCCGGCGACGGCAGCGAGCATCGCGAGCGTTGCCTCGATGGCCTCGCGCTGTACGGCAGCGGAGAACCCTGGTGAACGCCGCGGCGCGCTCCAGCATCGCCGCTTCGCTGGTGTTCGGCCTGAGCGTGCTGCTGGTCGTGACCCGCGCGCCCTGGTGGTGCGTGCTGATCGGCCTGGCGAGCGTCGGCTGGCGCGTGCTCGTCATGCTCGGGCTGCTGCCGCGGCCGAAACGCATCCCCGGCCTGCGCTTCCTGCTCGCCGCGGCGACCGCGGCCCTGGTCGGTGCGGTGGCGTTCAACTTCCACACGCTCAACGGGCTCGAGGCCGGCACCGCGCTGCTCGTGGTCATGGGCGCGCTCAAGGTGCTCGAGTCGCGCGGCCGCCGCGACGACGCCATCGTGATCGGCGTGGCGTTGTTCCTGCTGCTCGCCGCCGCACTCTCCGGCCAGGCACTGTGGCGCGTGCCGCTCTACCTGCTGGCGGCGTGGGCGGCGGGCGGTGCGATCGCGCTGGTCGCGCACGGCGACCCGATGCTGACGGTGCGCGCGGCGCTGCGATTGTCGGCGCGCGCGCTGGTCATGGCGATCCCGCTGGCCGCGGCCTGTTTCGTTTTCTTTCCGCGGGTCGCGGGACATTTCTGGGCGCTGGACCGCGGCAGTGGCGGCGTCACCGGGCTCGGCGACGAGATGTCACCGGGCAACATCGGCGAGCTGGCCACCGAGTACCAGCCGGCGTTCCGCGTGCGCTTCGAGGGCAGGTTGCCGCCGCGCGCCGCGCTGTACTTTCGCGGGCCGGTGCTCAACAGCTTCGACGGCTTCACCTGGCGGCGGGCACGCGGCCACGTGTACCGCAGCGAGCCGCGGCAGATGCTCGGTGATGCGGTCCGCTACCGGGTCACGCTCGAGCCGACCAACCAGCCCTGGCTGTTCGCGCTCGACACGCCGGATGCGAGTCCGCGACGCGACGTGTTCCTGTCGCACGATCTGCAGCTGTCCGCGATGCTGCCGGTCACCAGCCCGATCAGCTACGACGCGGTCTCGCACCTGGAAACCCGCAGTGACGGCCCCTTGTCGGTGCTGGGCCGCCGCTACGAGACCGCGCTGCCGCCGGATCGCAACCCGCGCACGCTGGCGCTGGCACGCGAGCTGCGCGCCGCGGCGCGCGATGATGCCGACTACGCGCGCGCGGTGCTCGAATGGTTCAAGGCCCAGGGTCTCGAGTACACCCTCGAGCCCGGCCGGACCAGCGTCGATTCGGTCGACACCACCCTGTTCGACGCGCGCCGCGGCTTCTGCGGACACTTCGCCTCCGCTTACGCCATGCTGATGCGCGCCGCGGGCATACCGGCGCGCGTCGTCACGGGCTATCTCGGCGGCGAGTGGAATCCGGTCGGCGGCTACCTGCTGGTGCGCCAGTCCGACGCGCACGCGTGGACCGAGATCTGGCTCGAGGGCCGCGGCTGGACACGCGTCGATCCGACCGCCGTGGTCGCACCCGAGCGGCTCGAGCGCGGCGTGTTCGACCTGCTGGCCGCGACGCTGCCCGCCACCAGTGTCTTCCTGCACAACAGCCCGGCGTTCAGCCGGCTGTCGCAGCTCTGGGACGGCATGAACCAGTGGTGGCAGGAGAACGTGGTCGAGTTCGACCTGCGCGCGCAGTTCGGACTGCTGCGCAAGCTCGGCATCGAATCGCCGCGCTGGCAGCACCTGGGCTGGGCGTTCGCGACCGGACTCGTGGCGTGGATCGCCTGGGTCGCATTCTCGCTGCGCCATGCGGTGCCGCGCGTGCGGCCGGACCGCCTCGCACGCGCCTGGCTCGCGGCGACACGCAAGCTGGCACGCGTCGCGCCGCGCGACAGCCATGAAGGTCCCCTGGACTATGCGCGGCGCATCGCCGCGGCGCGCCCGGACCTCGGACCGCAGGTCGCGGCGCTCGCGCTGCGTTACGCCCAGCTGCGGTTCGGCCCGGCCGCGACGGGCGGCGACCCGCGCGGCCGGAATGCGTCGCACCTCGAGCTCGCCGCGCTCGAGCGCGACGTCAGGATGCTGGCGGTGTGATCTGCACGCGCCACAACAGCGCGCCGCCGACCACGAACAGCAGCACCAGGGAAATGATCGAGGCGCGCTCGTCGTGCGTCAGCGCCGCGACGATCGCGATCAACAGCGGACCGAGCACGGTCGCGAATTTTCCCATCATGTTGTAGAAGCCGAAGAACTCGGCATTCTTGCCCTCCGGCACCAGCCGGCCGAACAGCGAGCGCGACAGGCTCTGCACCCCGCCCTGCACCAGGCCCACGGCCACGGCGAGCGCGAAGAACTCCGTCTCGCTGTCGAGGAAGTAGGCATACACCGTGATGCCCGCGTAGACCAGCAGGCCGATCAGGATGGCGCGCTTCGGGCCGATGCGATTGCCCAGCCAGCCGAACAGCAGCGCCGCGGGGAAACCCACGAACTGCGTGACCAGCAGCGCCGTCAGCAGCGCGCCGGTGTCGAGACCCAGGGCCGTGCCGTAGTTCACCGCCATCTTGATGATGGTGTTCACGCCGTCGATGTAGAACCAGTACGCGAACAGGAACATGACGACCACGCGATACTGCCGCACGTGCGTGATGGTGCTGCCGAGCTCGCGGAAGCCCACGCGGATGGCCTCGGCGAATCCCAGGTGCGGCCCGCGCTGCCGTTCGCGCACGCCGCGCATCACCGGGATGGTGAACAGCAGCCACCAGGCCGCCACGGTGATGAACGACACCTGCACCGCCTGTCCCGCGTCGCGCAGCCCGAACAACGTGGGTTTCTGCACCATGAAGACATTGACCAGGAACAACAGTCCGCCGCCCAGGTAGCCGAGCGCGTAGCCGAAGGCCGAAACGCGATCGAAGTCCTTCTCCTCCGCCACGTCGAGCAACAGCGAATCGTTGAACACGACACCGCCGTTGAAACCGATGGTGGCGAGCACGAACAGCACCAGCGCCGCCATCCATTGCCCCTCCGCCGCGAGGTACAGACCGAACGTCGCCGCCACACCCAGCAGGGTCCACGCGAACATGAACTGCTTGCGCCGGCCGCCGCGATCGGCGATCGCGCCGAGGATGGGCGCGAGTATTGCGATGACCGCGCCGGCGATCGCCGAACCGAATCCCAGTCGCGAGGTGGTGTCCGTGGGCGTCACGTCCACGCTCCAGAATTTCTGGAAGAACACCGGAAAGAACCCCGCCATCACCGTCGTCGCGAACGCGGAGTTGGCCCAGTCGTAGAGCGCCCAGGAGAGCACCGGGCGATTGCGGATGAGTTCACGCACGGCTGCGGAGGCTAACCTATTTCCTGCGCGGCTGGCGCACCGGCTGCGCGGCGGCGGGGAACCGGTCCGGCGACAGGTCGGGCAGCTGCGGCATCACGGCGTGAGTACCGGCAGGTCTACTGCGATTCGCGCGTCGCCCGGAACGAAATCTTCGGCCAGCGCTCGATCGTGAGCTCGAGGTTCACGCGCGTGGGCGCGAGGTACACCAGCGCCCCGGAGTGATCCAGTGCCAGGTGGTCGTGCGCCCTGGCGCGGAATTCCTCCAGGTGCCGCTCGTCGTCGCAGTACACCCAGCGCGCGGTGTGCACGTTGACCGTGTCGAACACCGCGGCGACCGCGTACTCGTCCTGCAGCCGGAACGCGACGACTTCGAACTGCAGCTGGCCGACGGCGCCGAGGATCATGTCGTTGTTGCGCAGCGGCCTGAACAGCTGCGTGGCGCCCTCCTCGCACAGCTGGTCCAGCCCCTTGGCGAGCTGCTTCATCTTGAGCGGGTCCTTGAGCACCGCGCGGCGGAACAATTCCGGCGCGAAGTTCGGGATGCCGGTGAAGGTGAGCTTCTCGCCCTCCGTGAAGGTATCCCCGATGTTGATGGTGCCGTGGTTGTGCAGGCCGATGATGTCGCCGGCGAAGGCCTCGTCGGCGGCCTGGCGGTCGGCGGCCATGAACGTGAGCGCATCGGCGATGCGCATCTCCTTCTCGAGCCGCACGTGGTACATGCGCATGCCGCGCGTGTATTTGCCCGAGCACAGGCGCATGAAGGCGATGCGGTCGCGGTGCTGCGGATCCATGTTCGCCTGGATCTTGAACACGAAGCCGGTGAGCTTCGGCTCCTGCGCATCCACCGCGCGCTGCACGGCAGCGCGCGGCTGCGGCGCGGGCGCGTGCGCCGCGAAGTGCGCCAGCAGCTCCTCGACGCCGAAATTCGCGATCGCCGAGCCGAAGAACACCGGCGTCTGCCTGCCCGCCAGGTAGTCGTCGACGGCGAACTCCGCGGTACCGCCGCGTACCAGCTCGATCTCGTCGTCGAAGGCACGCGCCCGATCGCCGAGGAACTCGCGTCCTGCGGCACTGTGCAATCCCTGGATCGCGCGGTTGCTGCCGCGCTCGCCGCGGCCCGCGGCCTCGTACACGTAGATCCGGTCCTCGAGCAGGTGGTAGATGCCGGCCAGGTCGCGTCCCATGCCGATCGGCCAGGTCACGGGCGCCGTGCGGATCTTGAGCACGCTCTCGACTTCGTCGAGCAGCTCGATCGGCGGGCGGCCCTCGCGATCCAGCTTGTTGATGAAGGTCATGATGGGCGTGTCCCGCAAGCGGCAGACTTCCATCAACTTGATGGTTCGCTCTTCGACACCCTTGGCGCAGTCGATGACCATGAGCGCGCTGTCCACCGCGGTCAGCGTGCGGTAGGTGTCCTCGGAGAAATCCTCGTGGCCGGGCGTGTCGAGGAGATTGATCAGCTGCCCGCGGAACGGGAACTGCATCACCGAGGAGGTGATGGAAATGCCGCGCTGCTTCTCCAGCGCCATC
>DASTHJ010000600.1:0-2974 GCA_035718265.1 Steroidobacteraceae bacterium
GGCGCGCGAGATCGCCGGCGCACTGGTGCAGGCGGAGCAACCGCTGGTGGTCACCTCGTACCTGGGCCGTTCCGCGCTCGCGGTGCGCGAGCTGCTCGGGCTCGCCGAGGCGCTCGGCATCGGCGTGCTCGAGTCCGTGCCCAACTACATGAATTTCCCCACCACGCATCCCTGCTACCAGGGCGTGCAATGGAACGAGCGGCGGCAGAACGAGGCGTTGGCGCGCGCCGACGTGGTGCTGGTGCTGGACAGCGACGTGCCCTGGATCGGCGAGGTGAGCCGCCCCCGCGAGGACGCGCGCATCTTCCACGTCGACGTCGATCCGCTCAAGGAGCAGATGCCGCTGTGGTACGTGGGCGCGCAGTTGCAATGCCAGGCGGACGCGGCGCAGGCACTGTCGCAGATCCGCCGCGCGATCGATGAATTCGGGCCGGATCCCGAGCGGATCGCGGCGCGCCGCCGGCGACTCGCGGCCAGCCACGAGGCCTGGCAGCGCGGCGTCGGCGAACGCGAGGCGCCGCGCGCGTCGCTCACGGCGGAACATCTCGTCGCCTGCATCCGCGACGCCGTGGGCGAGGACGCGATCGTCGTCAGCGAGGCGGTCACGAATTTCCACGTGGTCTCGCAGCACATGCGGCGCACGCAGGCCGGCACGATGTTCTCGAGCGGCGGCGGCTCGCTGGGCTACGCCGGCGGCGCGGCCGTCGGCGTCAAGCTCGCGCGGCCGGACGCGCTGGTGGTCGCGATCTGCGGCGACGGCTCCTATCTGTTCTCGCAGCCGTCGACCGTGCACTGGATGTCGCGCGCGTACCAGGCGCCGTTCCTGCACGTGGTGCTGAACAATGGCGGCTGGCGCGCGCCGCGGCAGGCGGTACTCAGCGTGCATCCGGACGGTGTCGCGGCCGGCGCGCCGCACATCGACACGGATTTTCCGCAGCCTCCGGACTACGCGGGCATTGCCGGCGCCGCCGGTGGCGCGCATGCCGAGACCGTACGCGCCGTGGCAGAGGTGAAGCCGGCGCTCGACAGGGCGTTGCGTGCGATTCGGGAGGGTCGCAGCGCAGTCATCGACGCGCACATCCAGTAGGACGGCACCGCGACCGGCCGGGCGTTCCCGTCCGCGGCGTTACAGTGGCCGCATGACCTCGGAAGCGCGCAGCCCGGGCCGGATCGGCCCGGGAATTCTCGGAGTATTCCTCATCCTGTTAGGCCTGCCGCAGATCGTGGGCGGCGCCTGGTTGATGGCGATCGGTGGCTCGCCTTACTACCTGCCGGCTGGCGTCGCACTCGTCGTGGCGGGCGTGCTCGTCTTCCGTCGTCGAGTGCTCGGCGCGTGGATCTACGGCGCGTTCTTCCTGCTCACGATGCTGTGGTCGTACTGGGAAGTCGGGCTGAGCGGCTGGGGACTGCTGCCGCGGCTGTTCGGTCTGGCGCTGGTGTTGATCCCGGTGTTGCTGCTGGCACCGCGGCTCGAGCCGCTCGGGCCTTCGCGGCGCGTGCCCGTGGCCATCGGCGTGCTGCTCCTGGTGCTGGTCGCGGCGGGCTTTGCCTACGGTATCGCGCATGAGTCGCGGGTCACGCACTTCGCCGCGGTACCGGCGGCGACGCCGCCGGCGGCGCGCGATGCGGACTGGGTTGCCTACGGCGGCACCTACGAGGCGCGGCGATATTCGCCGCTGTCGCAGATCACGCCTGCGAACGTCGCGCAGCTGCATCGGGCCTGGCAGTACCGCACGCGCGATCTGCCCGAGGAACGCTGGGGCGCGGAGACCACGCCACTCAAGATCGGGGACTCGCTGTATCTCTGTTCGGCGCGCAACGTGCTCATCGCGCTGGACGCGCGCACCGGCCAGGAACGCTGGCGTTACGATCCGCAAGTCTCGGACGAGTTCATCCCGTACACCGCGGCCTGCCGCGCGGTCAGCTACTTCGAAGCACCCGCGGAGGCCGGCGGCGGCGCCTGCACGCGTCGCATCGTCGAAGGCACGCTGGATGCCCGGCTGATCGCCGTCGATGCGGGCACCGGCCGGCCGTGCACCGGTTTCGGACGCGATGGCGCGGTGGATACCACCGTCGGCATGGGCAAGAAGGTGCCCGGCATGGTGTCCATCACTTCCGCGCCGGTGATCGTGCGCGGCGTGATCGTCACCGGTCACCAGATCCTGGATGGTCAGCGGCGCAACGCACCTTCGGGCGTGATCCAGGGTTTCGACGCCGTGACCGGCGAGTTGCGCTGGGCCTGGGACATGGTGCACCCGGAGCGCAGCGGCGCACCTCCGCCGGGCGAAATCTACACACGCGGCACGCCGAATTCGTGGACCACGTCCACCGCGGATGAGGCGCTCGGCCTAGTCTACGTGCCGCTCGGCAACTCCGCGGCGGATTACTACAGCAGCACGCGCAGCGAGCCCGAGAATCGCTACACGGCCTCGCTGGTGGCGCTCGACGCCACGACGGGGCGCGTGGCCTGGAGCTTCCAGACGGTGCGCAAGGATGTCTGGGATTACGACCTGGGTTCGCAGGCCACGCTCGTCGACTTCCCGACGGCCGGCGGTTCCGTGCCCGCCGTGCTGCTGCCGAGCAAGCAGGGCGACGTCTACGTGCTCGACCGGCGCGATGGCCATCCGCTGACGCGCGTCGAGGAGCGAACCGTGCCGCAGGGAGGCGTCGAGCCCGAACAGCGCTCACCGACGCAGCTCTACTCGCGATACCACACGCTGCGCTTCCCGGACCTGACCGAGCGCGACATGTGGGGCATGTCGCCCATCGACCAGATGATCTGCCGCCTCCAGTTCCGCCGCGCGAGCTACCAAGGCTTCTACACGCCGCCGACCGCGGACCGGCATTCGATCGAATATCCCGGCTACAACGGTGGCGTCGACTGGGGCGGCATCGCCGTGGATGCCGCGCGCGGCGTGATCATCGCCAACTACAACGACATGCCGAACTACAACATCCTGGTGCCGCGCGCCGA
>DASTHJ010000601.1:0-5362 GCA_035718265.1 Steroidobacteraceae bacterium
CCTCTTCGTCTTCGTCATCGACGAAGGGCGCGATCTGTTCCTCGCCGTTGCGCGACAGCAGCACTTCCACTTTCTGTTGCGCGGTGCGCAAGGCGGTCTGGCATTGGCGCGTGAGCGCGACGCCGCGCTCGAAGGTCTTCAATGCTTCCTCGAGTGGCACGTCGCCCTGCTCGAGTTTCGCCACGAGGGCTTCGAGCTCGGTGAGTGACTGCTCGAAGTCGGGCAGCTTTTCGGCATTCGGCGGTTTGGTTTTCACGCGCGCGACTTTAAACGATAGGGAATCCCGATTGACGTTCGCGCGCGGGCAGTCGTAGAGTGCGCGCCACTCTTAGACCAAGTCTATTTGAGAGCCATTATCATTTGTCGATCAGAGGAGTACGCGCCGTGAACCTCAAAGGCAGCAAGACCGAAAAGAACCTGAAGGACGCATTCGCAGGCGAGTCGCAGGCGAACCGCCGTTACCTGTATTTCGCAGCCAAGGCCGACGTCGAGGGCTACAACGACGTGTCGACGGTGTTCCGCTCGACCGCCGAAGGCGAGACCGGTCACGCGCACGGCCATCTCGAGTACCTCGAGGCGGTCGGTGATCCGGCCACGGGCCTGCCGATCGGCGAGACCAAGGCGAACCTCAAGGCCGCGATCGCCGGCGAGACGCACGAGTACACCGACATGTACCCCGGCATGGCGAAGACCGCGCGCGAAGAAGGCTTCTCCGAGATCGCCGACTGGTTCGAGACGCTCGCCAAGGCCGAGCGTTCGCACGCCAACCGTTTCCAGAAGGCCCTCGACGCGATCTGACGCGCCGCGCGCCGTGAACGCACCGGACAGCGGCATCCGCGAGGGCAGCCTGCAGGCTCCCTCGCGCCATCCGATCGACTGGCGTTCGCCGGCCTTCACCGACGAAGCCGCGCTCGAGAAGGAACTCGAGCGCGTCTTCGACATCTGCCACGGCTGCCGTCGCTGCTTCAGCCTGTGCAATGCGTTCCCGACCCTCTTTGACGCCATCGACGCGAGCGAGACGCTCGAGCTCGACGGCGTCGACAAGCAGGTCTACTGGGACGTGGTCGATCACTGTTACCTGTGTGACATGTGCTTCATGACCAAGTGTCCCTACGTGCCGCCGCACCCGTGGAACGTCGACTTCCCGCACCTGATGTTGCGCGCCAAGCACGTGCAGCATCGCAAGGGCGAACACTCGCTGCGCGACAGACTGCTGTCGAACACGCGCGGTCTCGGCAGCATTGCCGGCATCCCGGTGGTCGCGGAAGTCGTCAATGCGGTGAACGGCACGCAGGCGGGCCGCAAGCTGCTCGAGGCGACGCTCGGCGTCGACGCGGGTGCACCGATCCCGAAGTTCCATTCGAAGACCGGCACGGCACGCGCGCGCGCGCTGGCGGGCAGGTCGAACGACATCAAGGCGAGCGAGGAGACGCGCGGCAAGGTCGCGCTGTTCGTCACCTGCTACGGCCACCGCAACGAGCCGCACATGCCCGAGGACCTGACGGCGGTGTTCGAGCACAACGGCATCGCGGTGCAGGTGGTCGGCAAGGAGAAGTGCTGCGGCATGCCGAAGCTCGAGCTCGGCGACCTCGACACGGTGGCGAAGTACAAGGAGTTCAATATCCCGCAGCTCAAGGCGCTGGTGGAGCAGGGCTACGACATCGTCGCGCCCATCCCGTCCTGCGTGCTGATGTTCAAGCAGGAGCTGCCGCTGATGTTCCCCGAGGATGCCGACGTGCAGCTCGTCAGGGAACACATCTTCGATCCGTTCGAGTACCTGATGCTCAGGCACAAGGCCGGATTGCTGCGCACCGACTTCAAGGAGAAGCTCGGCAAGGTCAGCTACCACGTGCCCTGTCACCTGCGCGTGCAGAACATCGGCCTGAAGACGCGCGACGTGCTGAAGCTCGTGCCCGACACCACGGTGGAGGTCATCGAGCGCTGCTCGGGTCACGACGGCACCTACGCCGTCAAGAAGGAATTCCGCGCGGCCTCGGTGAAGATCGGCAGGCCGGTAGCCACGCGCGTCGAGCAGGCGAAGGCCGATCACTATTCGAGTGATTGCCCGATGGCGGGACGCCAGATCCAGAGCATTCTCGGTGGCGAGCGCGAGCCGGAGCACCCGATGTCGCTGGTGCGCCGCGCCTACGGCATATGAGCGCCGCGATGCAAAAACTGCGAGACACCGACCTGTTGTCGCTCGAGCGCTATGCGCGCGAGCGCGACGAATTCCGCGCGCGCGTCATCGCGCACAAGAAGAACCGCCAGCTCGCCGTCGGCCCCAACACCATGTGGCTGTTCGAAGACCGGCTCACGGTCCAGTACCAGGTCCAGGAGATGCTGCGCACCGAGCGCATCTTCGAGGCCGACGGCATCGCCGAGGAGCTCGATGCCTACAATCCGCTGATCCCGGACGGGCGCAACTGGAAGGTGACGCTGCTCATCGAATTCCCCGATCCCGAGGTGCGCAAGGTGCAGCTCGAAAGACTGCGTGGTGTCGAGGATCGCTGCTGGGTGCGCGTTGCGGGCTTCGATCCGGTGTTCGCGATCGCGGACGAAGACCTGAAGCGCGAGAACGAGACCAAGACCTCGGCGGTGCACTTCCTGCGCTTCGAGCTCGGCGACGATCACGTCGCCGCATTGCGCGCCGGTGCCGCGCTCGCCGCCGGCGTCGACCATCCCAACTACCGGCATGAGCTCGCCGCCGTGCCCGACAACGTGCGCGCCGCGCTGCTCGCGGACCTGGCTTGAAAAGCGAAAACGCCGCCAGGGTCACTGGCGGCGTGCGGTGGCAGACGTCGGCGAGGCGGTCAGGGGAGCCGCTTCACGTCCTCCGCCTGCTCCTTCTTCCACTGGATCAGCGCGTACAACAGGTTCGCGACACCGACCGCCGCGGGGATGAGTCCGAACAGCGCCGCGTCGCTGCCGCCGACGCGATCGATGGCCAACCACAGCACCAGGCCGATGAGGACGAGCATCACGCCGCTGCGCAAGGACTTGGCGGCCGAGGCGGTCGCCGGGCCGTTGCTGGTGGCGACCAGGTTCTCGGGCAGTGGCGGCAGCTCGAGGCCCTTTTCGATGGCCAGCAGCCGCTCGCGGTGGTTCTGCTCGAGCAACTGCGCCTTGCGCTTGTGCTCGGACCAGATGGCAATCATGCCGATTCCCACGCCCATGACGATGGCGACGATGGGGATGAAGACGCCGATAACTGCCGGATCCATAGTCGATTTACTCCAGGTGATGACTGTCGGGACGCCCTTGAGACCCGCCAGCCGCCGTTCCGGTTGCAGCGCCCGGTTGCGGCCGGGCGGTGCAACCCGTTATACGCAGGCGCAGTATCAAGCACGTGCAGGCTGCCAGACACATGAATCCGGGCGCCCCGGCGCCAGTCCCGACTGCCGCCATGGAACGCGACGCCGACCTGGTCGCGGCCCTCCGGGCGGGCGACCGGCAGGCCGTGCTGGAAGGCCTGATGGAAAGATACCGCCAGAAAGTCATGCACCTGGCCGTTTCCATCGTGCGCGACCCGGCGCTGGCGGAAGACCTGTCACAGACGGTATTCGTGAAGGCCTGGCAGGCGCTGTCGAAATTCGACGGCCGGGCGTCGCTGTCCACCTGGCTGTACACCATCACGCGCAATACCTGCCTGAGCGCGCTGGAACGCGAGCGGCGCATCGTGCCGCTCGAGGACTTCAGCGACGTGGCCGACGACGACGACCCGCTGCTGTTCGGCGCGGCGCAAACGGGCGAGGAATCCTCCGGACAGGCCGCCGCGGAATATGACGTGGCGAAGCTGCTGGAGCAGCTGCCGGAACCCTACCGGCGCGTCGTGGTCCTGTTTTACCTGGAAGATCGCAGTTGTGAAGAAGTCGGCGAGCTGCTCTCGATGCCGACTGGTACCGTGAAGGCCCTGCTGCATCGGGGCCGCAAGCGGCTCGCGGCGCTGGCCGGCGGACTGCAGGAGACCGAATCATGAACAGGCAAATCGAATCCCGGCTCGATCGTTCGCTGGCCAACCAGCTGCGCGTGCCGCAACTGGATCGACGCTTCGACGCCGCCGTCTGGGCGCGCATCGAAGCCGAAGAGCGCGCGCGTGCGCGCGCCGCGGCGCCCGTCGTGCGGTCCGCCGCAGCTCCGCGCTGGCTGTTCGCGAGCAATGTCGCCGGCTTCGTGGTGGCCGCGTTGCTGGTCGCTTATTTCGGCGCTCGCGTGCTGGCCGGCATCGAGGTGGATCTGTCGGCCGTGCCGGTGCCCTCGTTGTCACCCGAGCAGCGGCAGGCGACCGTCGGGCTCATCGGTTGGGGCATCACGATCGCGTCGCTCGCATTCGGGTTGATGTTCACGCCACTCGGACGACGGGTGCGATCGGTATTCACCTGAGACGCGTGAAACGCCCGATTCCCGCAGGGATTCGTGGCTTCACGCGCGTCAATCGCTGCTAAACTCCGCGCCGCGCAGCGACGGGTCTGCGCGTACTCCTCCACGCAGCGAGATGTCATACAACGCAGCCGACATTGAAGTCCTCTCCGGTCTCGAGCCCGTGCGTCGTCGCCCGGGCATGTACACCGACACCTCGCGCCCCAACCATCTCGCGCACGAAGTCATCGACAACTCGGTCGACGAGGCGCTCGCCGGCCACGCGAAGGAAATCAACGTCGTCCTGCACAAGGACAATTCGCTGTCCGTGGCCGACGACGGCCGCGGCATGCCGGTGGACATCCATCCGAAGGAAAAGGTGAGCGGCGTCGAGCTGATCCTCACGCGACTGCACGCCGGCGGAAAGTTCAACGACCGGAACTACGAGGTCTCGGGCGGCCTGCACGGTGTCGGCGTGTCCGTGGTGAACGCGCTGTCGAGGCAGCTCGAAACGTGGATCAAGCGCGGCGGCAAGGAATACAACATCAGCTTCAAGGACGGAAAGGTGTCCTCGAAGCTGGAAGTGGTCGGCACCGTCGGGCAGCGCAACACCGGCACGACGGTGCGCTTCTGGCCGGACCCGAAGTTCTTCGACAGCGACAAGTTCTCGGTGCCGCAGCTCAAGCACGTACTCAAGGCGAAGGCCGTGCTGTGTCCGGGCCTGAAGATCACCTTCGAGAACGAAGCCACCAGGGAGAAGGACGAGTGGTTCTTCACCGGCGACCTCGCGGCCTATCTCAAGGACGAGATCGGCAAGGAAGACATGCTGCCCGCCGAGCCCGTCACCGCGAAGAACCACAGTGGACGCGTCAACGCCGTGGACTACGCGCTGGTGTGGACGCCGAATGCGGATCGCGCGGTCGGAGAGAGCTACGTCAACCTGATCCCCACGGCCGAGGGCGGCACGCACGTGAACGGCCTGCGCGCCGGCGTCGCCGGCGCGGTG
>DASTHJ010000602.1:0-9746 GCA_035718265.1 Steroidobacteraceae bacterium
CCGAGTGCACGGTGGCCGAACTGCGCCTTCCACACCAGCCATCCCATGGGAAGGAGCCACAGTCCGAAGAAAATATTGCCGACACGCCAGAAGTGTTCGCTGATCAGCATCAGCAGGTGACTGGTCGTCGGCGCGGCGCCCGTGGGGCCGACGGCGGCGTCCACGGAAGCGCCCAGCAGCGCGGCGCTCGCGAGTACGACGATGGCATTGACCATGCCGAAGTGCGTGAGCGCGCCGGCGGCGAACGCATCGGTCTCACGAAACAGCCGGCCGAACCACACGGCCGCGAGCGCCTGGAAGGTTGCCGTGCCGATCTCCAGCGCGATCCCGATCCGGGCGAGACTGGTGTGTGCCAGCAGGTTCGCGAGCGTCCGTTCGGGATCGCCGGCGACGAACAGCGCCGGACGGATGGTCATGAATCCGACCGCGCCGGTGACCGCGAGACCCAGATAGAAGAGGCCGGCGAGCCGGCAATCGAACCGAAAGGACGCGGATCTGAACATGATGACCCTCCCGAGGGGACTTACGCTGTAAGGTGAAGGTGCAGCTAACCATACAGTGTAAGATCCGCGCAAGCCTGCGCGGCCCGCAATCGCAGCGCCGCCGGAGATGGAATTGCCAGGGAAGAGTCGCCGACCTTTGACGCGCGCGCGCGTACTCAAGACCGCCATCAAGGTCGCCGACCGCGAGGGTCTGCAGGCGTTGACCATGCGACGACTGGGCACGCAGCTCGGTGTGGAGGCCATGTCGCTCTATCACCACTTGCCGGGCAAGGACAGTCTGCTCGATGGGCTGGCAGAGGCGCTGTTCGAGGAGATCACCGCCGCCGTCGCGGAACGACCGGCGACACTCACCGGCGACTGGAAATCCGACCTGCGCAGTCGCTGCCTCGCCGCGCGCAGCGTGGTGTTGCGCCATCCGTGGACGCCGGCGCTGTTCGCCTCCCGCCAGAGCGTCCCACCCGCGCTCTACGTCTACGTCGACAGCATCGTCGCGCTGCTCGCCGAGGCCGGATTCAGTCACCGGATCGTGCATCGCGCACTGCATGCGCTCGGCAGCCTGATGTTCGGCTTCGCCCAGGAGCTGTTCAGCCCGCCCACGTCCGGCGGCAAGCTCGATGCGCAGAAGGCGCAGGCGGAATTCGCGCGCATCGCCGGAAAGGTGCCGAACATCGTGGCCATGGCAGCCGCGGAAATGCACCACGCGAATGATCCCTCGATCGGCTGGTGCGACAGCCAGGCGGAGTTCGAATTCACGCTCGACCTGCTGCTCGACGGGCTCGCGCGACTTCGCACGGCCGACCCGGCGGGCGCAAGTGGCAACTGACACTTGATCGCCAACCCCGGGGAGATCATTTTCCCGCAGGGGCGTCGTATACGATGCCCCGCGTTCGTTTAGGTGGGGAGGGACCATGAACAGCACGACGATTGCTTCGGACGGCAGACCACTCGCAGCGGGCGGCACCGCGCTTGCATCGAACATCACGGATGCCGTGATCGCGCCGGCGGACGACCGGCGACGCCTGGCCGACCGGGTCTTCTACATCGCGGTGGCCGTCAACTGCGTGTTGACGCTGTTCTGCATCCTCGCGATGTTCTCCGGCGTCGGGGCGCGCTTCGCCGGCAACTTCCGCTTCGACGCTCGCTCGCTCGCGACGGTGCTGTTCGCGTTCCTGTTCTTCAACGTGCTCTGGGCCGTCATCTGGTACGGCGTGAAGAACCTGCTGCTGAAGGTATTCGTCGGCATGAGCCGCGAGGACCGACGCGCGGTGTTCTCCTCGCGCATGGCGCAGCCGTTCGATTTGAACGCCCTGCTCGGCAAGTATTCCGAACGGCGCATCCGCATCGCGGACATGATCGGCCGGCGTGGCCGCTTCATCACGCTCGCGGCGGCGTTCTGCTTCTTTCTCTACGCGCAGCTCGCCTCGGGACAGAGCCAGAACCCCGCCACCGCCTTCACGTCGCAGTCGCTGTTCGAACAGGTCATCTCGAACTGGGTATTCCTGGCGTGCTTCTACGTGGGCGGCTTCGTCGGCGCGACGATGTACGGCGCCCAGACGCGGATCATGGACGGCACGACGGCGCGCGCGAACTGCATGGCGATACTGACGCTGTGGGCGCTGTTCAAGTTCGTGCTGATCCCGATCGGCGCCGAGCTCGGCACGCTCTACCCGCGCGAGCAGTTCGCGCTGCTGTTCGCGCTCATCTGGGGCACGTACATCGTGGTCGACACGTTCTCGGAAGTCGGCGGATCGCTGTACGGCACCATGAAGATCCGCGTGCGCGGCGTGGGCGACGTGAACCGCAAGTCCTTCGCCGGCACGCTCACCGGGGTCATTGCCGGCCTGGTGTTCAGCGTCGGCATCGTCGCGCTCAACGGACTGTCGGGGGCGTACATCGCGCTCGCCGTGACCGTCGCGCTTGCGAGCTCCGCGCTCGAGCTGTTCTCGCCGCGCGGCACCGACGACTTCACGATGGCCACGGGCAACGCGCTCATCTGCTGGGCGTTCGGGGCGTGGGTGTTCAGCTGATTTCGCGCCGGGACTTGAGCCGTTCCGGCGTCACTTCGAAGCGGTGCTCTGTTCGAACAGTTCCACCAGGTTGCCCGAAGGATCTTCGGCCAGGATCTGCCGGCCTCCCGGCCCCGTGATGAAATCGCTCCTGAAATGCACGCCGGCGCTTCGCAGAACCTCGACATCACGATCCAGCTGATCGGTTTGCACGATGATGCGATTCCAGCCGCCCGGCTCGGGACGGCGGCCATCGGGTGTTGGCTGTGAGCCGCCACCGGGTCCGCGCGGCGGGCTCAGGACCAGTTGCAGGTTGTCCCGCTCGAGCAACGAGAAATTGGGGCCGGACTGGTTGGCGAGACGGAAGCCGAAATGCCCGGTGTAGAAGGCGATCGATGCCTCGACGCTCTCGACGATGTAGCGGACCATGAGAGTCTTCAAACCCATCTGCAACTCCAAGTCGCGTGATGTATCCGCCGCAGGTTGTGCCAGGTCCCGGTGACCGGCAATCGGCGGTGGCCGACATCGGGACTTCAGTCGTACGGCGGCACGGGGTAATCGATGCCGCGCAGGTAGTCGGCGATGCGGTCGATCACCAGGCGCACGGCGAGTCTCGTGGCCATGCGCCTGCGCCACGCGAGCAGGTTGCCGTGCCGCGGGCTCATCGGCACCGTGTGGCGCGCCGCGAAGAACTGCGCCATGTAGAACGCGATGTCAGCGTACGAGTATTGGCCGGCGAGATGCGCGCGGTCCGCCAACAGGCTTTCCATCCTGTCGTAGTAAGCCTCGATGCCCTCTCGCGCCCTGATCCACTCGGGTGAATCGACCGGGTCAGGCTTGGCGCGCAGGCCCATGAGCTTGATCACGTGCGGGAAGAACACCTCGTCCGAGGCGAGCTCGAGCTGGCGCGCGCGTGCGCGCTCGGGCACGGTGGCGGGCCACAGCGCGGGCGTCGGCCAGCGGTCCTCGCAGTACTCGAAGATCTGCGTCGAGTCGTAGAGCTCGAGTCCGTCGTCGATGAGCACCGGCACCTGCCGCTTGGGGTTGACGCGCAGCACCTCGGGGTGACGCGGCGAGTAACCCTGCGCCTGCGAGAACGCGACCATCTCGAGCTCGAAATCGACGCCCTTCTCGCGCAGGGCGATCTCGGCCTTGGCGCCGAACATGCTCAGGGGTCCGGAGTAGAGCTTGATCATGCGCGGCATGGTATCGAAATCCGCTCGACGACCGCTCAACAGGGAATTCGACCGTTCGGCTCGGGATCCCGACCGCTCGACATGTTTTGAAACGCCGGCGCGGAGGCGCGATTAATCTGGCTGCACCTCAAGGGAGACGCCATGAATCGCTCGATCCTCTGCTTCGCCCTGGCCGGTGCAAATCTGTGCCTATTGCCCTGCCGCGGCGCGGACGCCGCACAGGCGCTGCTCATCGAGAACGTCACCGTGCTCTCGCCGCAGCAGGCGCAGCCGCGCGGCAACCAGTACGTACTGGTGCGCGACGGCCGCATCGCGGCCGTCAGCGACCGCGCCATTGCGGCACCGGATGCGCGCAAGCTCGATGGCAGCGGCAAGTTCCTGACCCCCGGAATCATGGACGGCCACGTGCACGTCTCGGACGCGGTCGGCCTGCCGTTCGGTTCCACGGATCCCGCGATCGCCGAAATGGAAAGGCAATTCCTGGTCCAGCAGCCGCGCAGCTACCTGTACTTCGGCGTGACGCAGGTGGTGGACCTCATCAACCGGCCGGCGCGCGTGGCCGAGTTCACCGCGCAACCGCAGCATCCGGACACCTATCGCTGCGGCCTCGCGACGGTGGTCGACGGATACCCGCTGGTA
Organism: Steroidobacteraceae bacterium; assembly: GCA_035718265.1. Classification (GTDB taxonomy): domain Bacteria; phylum Pseudomonadota; class Gammaproteobacteria; order Steroidobacterales; family Steroidobacteraceae; genus CADEED01. The sequence continues at coordinate 4,345 of DASTHJ010000602.1, forward strand.
TTCTGGGACCCGGCCACGCGCTACGCGCAGTTCGACGACTACATCTACGAGCCGGCGAATGCGCGTGAACATCCGCTGCCGGCCGGCGCCGATCCGGCGGCACACACGCCGGAAGCCGTCGTCGAGCGAATCGCGAAGACGGACGCCATCTGCGTGAAGATCACGCTGGAAGATGGCTTCGGCGACCGCAGCGACTGGCCGCTCATGAGCCTGGAGACGCTGCGGCGCGTGCGCGCGGCCACGAGGCAACACGGCCTGTTGCTGCTGGTGCACGCCAATGCGCTCGACATGCAGCGCAGGGCCGTCGAAGGACAGGTCGACATCATCGCGCACGGCCTGTGGAACTGGAACGAATTGCAGAATCAACCCGGCATTCCGCCGGCGATCGCCGATCACTTGCGCAACATCCGCGGACAAAAGATTGGGTACATCGCCACGTTGCGGGTACTCCCGGGTGTCATCGATCTTCTCGATCCCACGCTGCTCGACGATCCCGCATACCCCAAGGTGGTGCCGCCGGCGATCCTGAAGTGGTATCACACCGATGCGGCGCAGTGGTTCAAGACCGAAGTCTTCGGACCGAAACCCGATGCGGCCGGAATCCTGGAAGGCCGGCGCGCGGCCGACGCGCGCTGGGCGACGTCCGAGAACGGCATGCGTGCGCTGCGCCACCTGTTCGAGCTGGGCCAGCCCCTTTTGTTGGGCAGCGACACACCCTCGGCCCCTACCTATGGCAACCAGCCCGGCTACGACACGTTCAGGGAAATGCAGATGATGGCGCGCGCCGGAATTCCGCTCTCGGCGATCTTCGCGGCCGCGACCATCAACAACGCGCGCGCCTACCGCATGGAGAAGGACTACGGCACCGTCGAGAAGGGCAAGATCGCGAACCTGCTGCTGCTCGATGCCAATCCACTGGCGGACGTGGACGCGTGGTCGCGCATCGAGCAGGTGATCCTGCGTGGCGAGCCGATCGACCGCGAGTCTCTCGCCGCGAACTAAAATACGGCGCCGTGGGCTATTGGATACTGCAACTCCTCGGTTGGGGCCTCTACTTCTACGCGCAGGCCTCGGGCGAAGTCATCTTCGCCCAGGTTCCCTGGAGCAAGGCCAGCACGTTGTGGGGCGGCGTGTGCCTGGCCGGCATCGCGCTCACGCACCTGCTGCGCTGGGTGATCCGGCGTCGGGGCTGGCTGGCGCTGAAGCCGGCCGCGCTGATGGGCCGCGTGCTGATCGCGGTGCTGCTGATTTCCGTCGTCGCCTATCTGAATACGATTGCCTTGTCCGAAGCCGTGTACGGCACACCCGTCACGCCCATCACGCAGGCCTTCTACCAGCGTCTGTCGGTGGGCGGACAACTGCGCAATCAGTTCATCTTCATGCTGGTGGCGCACGGCGCCTGGGCAGCCGTCTATCTCGCCATCACGATCCAGCGCCATCGCCATCGCGCCGAAGTGCACCAGGCGCAGCTCGGCGAAGCGCTGCGCGCCGCGGAGTTGCGCCTGCTCAAGTCGCAGCTCAATCCGCATTTCCTCTTCAATGCACTGAATGGCCTGCGCTCGCTGATCGCCGAGGATCCGGCGCGGGCGCGCGATGCGGTGACCCAGCTGGCGCGCACCATGCGCTATTCGCTGGCCGCCGGCGAGGAAGACCTGGTCTCGCTGGAACGCGAACTCGAAATGGTGGACGACTATCTGGCACTGGAGTCCCTGCGGCACGAGGAGCGGCTGAAAATCGAACGGGACATCGATCCCGCCGCGCGCAGCGCGCGCCTGCCCGCCATGCTGCTGCAGACTCTGGTCGAGAACGCGATCAAGCACGGCATCGCGCAGCTCAAGTCGGGCGGCGTGCTGCGCATTGTTGCGCAGGTCGGCGGCGGCGAGCTCCTCATCCGCGTCAGCAACCCGCGATCGCAGATCCCGCCGGCGGACTCGGGCAGCGAAGGCGTCGGATTGCGCAATGCCTCGCAACGACTCCGGCTGATGTACGGCGAAGGCGCGCGGCTCGAACTGGATCTTTCCGCAAGCAACCAGGCGATCGCCGAGGTGAGGCTGCCCGCATGAGGGCCCTCATCGTCGATGATGAGCCCCTCGCCCGGCGCGAGTTGCGCCGGCTGCTGGCCGCCATCCACGGCATCGACGTCGTCGGCGAAGCTGGCAACATCGACGACGCGCGCGAGCAGCTCGAGTCCATCGCGCCCGATGTGATGTTCCTCGACATCCAGATGCCCGGCGGCAGCGGCTTCGACCTGCTGGCGCAGCTCGATCGCATGCCGCGCGTGATCTTTACCACCGCGTACGATCAATACGCCGTCAGGGCGTTCGAGGTGAGCGCGCTCGACTACCTGTTGAAGCCCATCGAACCCGAGCGACTGGCCGCGGCGCTGCGCAAGTTGCAGAGTGCATCCTCGGGGCCTTCGCCGCCCGGGGCTGACTCTCCGCTCGAGCAATTGTTCGTACGCGACGGTCCGAAGTGCTGGTTCGTGCCCCTGCGCGAAGTGAGCGTGATCAGCGCGGAAGGAAACTACGCGCGGCTGCACTGGGGCCGGGAGCGACCGCTGCTCGGCCGCTCGCTCGCCGCGCTGGAATCGAAGCTGGATCCGAAGCGCTTCTTCCGCGCCAATCGGCGACAGCTGATCAACCTGGACCACGTCGCGCAGGTGGAGCTGGGCGCAGGCGGCCGGTTGCATGTAATGCTGCGCGACGGCCCGGAAATCGAAGTCTCGCGCCGCCAGGCGCGCCTGTTCCGCGCACGCACCAGCGCGTAGACCGGCACGCCGGCTGCGATCCTCGCTCCTGACACTTGTCAGTTTTCAGCCTGACAGGTTCCACTACGCCCGGACCGGTCGTTGGCGCAATCTCCTCACCGTCGTCGAATCCATCGTTACCCAAGGAGATAGCCATGAACGCTTCCATCAAGTCCCTGGTCAATCGCATCACCACGCTGGTCGTCGTCACGCTCGCCGTGGCGGCGGTCTTCGACTGGTCGGGCCTGTCGAGCTGATCCACCCGAACCCGGCGCGTCCCGACACGGGCACCCCCACCGGATTGCGGTGGGGGATGTTCCGCGGCGATTCCTGCCGCTTCCATCTCCTTCTCATTCAAATAGTTAGATAGGCCGCCCGGCGACTACTTCCGGGCGGCACAGTTTTATACAGACGCCAGTTCCGCCGCGTGCAATGCTCGCCTGATCCATCGTCAGGGAGATGGCCATGCGACGACTGTCCGACTCGTGGTTGGTATTGCCGTGCGCGATCCTGCTGTCCATGGCGCTGCCAGGCTGTGGCGGCTCCGGCGACGGCACTGGCAATCCGCCGCGCGACGAGGTGCCGGTGAACGAGCTGCGCTCGGACAAGGCGCGAGTCACGTCGCCGGTGGTCAGCAGCGAAGACGCCGCCACTTTCTCGAACGACAACCTCGCCTTCTCGCTCGACCTCTACCACGCGCTGCGATCGAACAACCCGGGCAACTTCATTTTCTCGCAGACGAGCATCTCGACGGCGCTGGCGATGCTCTACGCCGGCGCCGCGACGACCACCGCGACACAGATGGCCGACACGCTGCACTTCAGTCTGTCCGCGCCGCGATTGCACACCGCGTTCAACGCGCTGGACCTGGCACTGACCACTCCGCCGCAAAAGGGCGGCGCCGCCGCCTTCCGCCTGAACATCGCCAATTCGGTCTGGATCCAGGACGGCATGACCGTTCTGCCCGCCTTCCTCGACACGCTGGCGGAAAATTACGACGCGGGCCTGTACCAGCAGGACTTCGCCGGTGCGCCGGAGCCCGCGCGCGAGGCGATCAACAGCTGGGTCGCGAACGTCACGGAAGACCAGATCCCGGCGCTGTTTCCAACCGGATCCATCCACACACTCACGCGGCTGGTGCTGGCCAATGCCGTGTTCTTCCACGGCGACTGGAAAGTGCCCTTTCCGAAGGACAGCCGCAACGCGATCTTCCATGCGCTGAGCGGCGATGTTTCGGTACCCACCTGCAGGGCAGCTACAACGCGGCCGTCTGGAGCGGCGCCGGCTGGAGTGCCGGTGCGCTCGACTACGTGGGCGACACCACCTCGATGATCCTCGTCGTCCCGGACGCAGGCACGTTCGGTGACTTCGAGGTCGGGCTCACTCCCGAGTTGCTGACCACCATACTTGCCGGCGCGTACCCGAGCGGCACCGCCGACGTCATCATGCCGCGCTTCAAGTTCGGCACCGACGTTTCGCTGAGCGAGACACTGTCGGCGCTCGGCATGCCCGACGCATTCAGCGATGCCGCGGACTTCTCGGGCATCGACGGCGCCCGCGACCTGCGCATTCAGCAGGTGATCCACAAGGCGCTCATCGCGGTCGACGAGAAGGGCACGACGGCCTCGGCGGCCACCGGCGTTTCGGTGGGACCCACCTCGTTGCCGCCACGACTCGTCGTCGATCGCCCGTTCCTCTTCTTCATCCGCCACAACCCGACAGGCGCGATCCTGTTCCAGGGCCGCGTGGTCGACCCTTCCGCGACGACTCAATAGAGATAGACGGCGCCGGCATTCGGCGCGCTGTTGTCCCGCGGGTCGCCCTCGGTGCCTCGCGATGCGCCGTCTTCCGCCATCGCGCCGACCGCGAGCGTATTGCCCGTGCTGCTCAGGCTGACGGAGCTGCCGAAGCCGTCGTTCTCGTCGGGGTTCGGGGCCATGACCTGCGAGCGGAAATCCCAGGACACGGAACTTCCCGCCACGTGCCGCACCGGAGTTGCGCAGTGCCGCATCTGGAATTACCGAGGCACTTGTAAGTGCGTCCAGGGGACGCGGGGAATCCCGCCAAGCCGGAAGTAGGAACTTCACTCCTGGCGGTCGACGTCCGCGGTCTCCTCGTCAGCGTCGGTGTCCGTCGGCACGAGCGTTCTCAGGTCCACGTTGTGTGCGCCCTCGGTCGACTGCAATCCGAAGTTGAAGAGGTCGCTTTCGATCACGTAGCGCCTCGACATGTCGATCGCGCCTTCCGCATAGGAGTCCGGTCCGTCGATCACGTATTCGAGTTGCCCCGCATTCCAGCGATACAGCGCGGGCCGGCCTGCCTGTATCGAGGAATCGGACTGATCGTGCGCGAAAGGCGCCGTGATCCAGACATGGCGCCCGTTCGTGACGATTTCCCACCCGAACTGGACCGAGGCATAGCTCGGCTGCGCCGGAACGTTGGTGGCCAGCCTTTGCACCTGGACCCAGCGATGGTTTCGCAGCCGATAGGCGTAGACCGCTCCGGACCACAAGACGGCATTGTTGTCGAAGTCGAATTCCTCGTCTTTGCCGGGCGCTCCCACCAGCAGCCGTTTGCCCCTGAGAGCCACACTGGATCCAAAACCTCTGGCACCCGGGTCCGGCGCGGCGAACGTGGCCGTCCGCCGCCAGGCATT